>JAIXVK010000074.1 GCA_027483085.1 Comamonadaceae bacterium
GAGCCGCCTTCCACCAAGTCCAGCATGGAGAGGCGGAAGATGATGATGAAGTTGGCGCCCACGAGCGTGCGCGTTTTGCGCACGATCTCCAGCGCGAAGCGGATGCGGTTTTCATAGCTGCCACCCCACTCGTCGTCGCGCTGGTTGGTTTGCTTGGCAATGAACTCGTTGATCAGGTAGCCCTCAGAGCCCATGATCTCCACGCCGTCGTAGCCCGCGCTTTGGGCCAGGGCTGCCGCGTTTGCGTAGTCCTCAATCGTCTGGCTCACCTCGTCAGAAGTCAGCGCATGGGGGCGGAAGGGGCTGATGGGCGCCTTGAGTGCGCTGGGAGCCACCAGCTCGGGGTGGTAGGCATAGCGGCCAAAGTGCAGGATCTGCATGCAAATCTTGCCGCCCGCGGCGTGCACCGCGTCGGTCACCACCTTGTGCTTGTCGGCTTCTTTTTGTGTGGTCATGGCTGCACCACCGGGCATGGGGCGAGCGCGGTCGTTGGGGGCAATGCCGCCGGTCACGATCAGGCCCACACCGCCCTTGGCGCGCTCGGCGTAAAAGGCGGCCATGCGGGTGAAGCCGTCTTTGGCTTCTTCCAGCCCCACGTGCATGGAGCCCATAAGCACCCGGTTTTTCAGGGTGGTAAAGCCCAAATTCAGAGGGGCAAGCATGTGGGGGTAGGTGAGCGTGGCAGTCATGGGTGTCTCCTGTTATGTGTTCGGGTGGCCGGCCGTTACCAAGGCACGCGCGGCTATGCAACCAGTTGCAGTGTAGAAGTCTAGCCAGATTTATGCAACTGGTTGCATAGTTAGAGTGCTGCCCTTAGACTCGCCCGCATGTCGCTTGCCCATGCCGTGCTCACTTCGCTGATTGAAAAACCGTCCTCAGGGTACGAGTTGGCTCGGCGGTTTGACAAGTCCATTGGCTACTTCTGGCACGCCACGCACCAGCAGATTTACCGTGAACTGGCCCGCATGGAAGAGAAGGGCTGGATCGTCTCTGACAGCGCGCCCGACGCAGGTGCCACCCGCAAGCGTGAGTACAAGGTGCTGCCGGATGGCCGGGCAGAACTGGTGCGCTGGACCAGCGAGCCTGCTGCGCCTATGGATTTGCGGGATGAGTTCACCGTCAAAATCCGCGCCGATGCCGCTTTGAATGAAGTGGACTTGAGTGATGAACTCCGCGCCCGCATAGCCCAGCACACGGAGCGCTTGGCCCACTACCGCGCCATCGAAGCCCGAGACTTTGCGCGGGGAGATGCGATGCCGCGGGCCAAGCGGCTGCAGCATCTGATCCTAAAGAAGGGGATCATGTTTGAAGAAGGCAGCATCGCCTGGGCGCAGGAGGCGTTGGGGGTGTTGGAAAGCACCGATGGCTGACAGTTCGAGCGCTATCAAGTGATAGTGCGAACAGCTGCAATGCAGCGATAGCTGACCTTTGAGGGAGTGGTCCTGTGGTCATCGTCTTTTGTGCGTTTGCCTTTTGTAGGATTACTCGTAATTACTAAATCCAGTTTTGATTACCAAAGTGAAGATTTTGCATACTAGGTCGCGTAATCTCTATGAGCCATTGCTGGAGGGCGAGTACATTTTGCAGATCAAGTCAATTCATATTGGGCCATGACTATTTTTAAGAAAATTATTCGCGCGCTTGTTGGCCCAGTGTCATTGCTACTAGCAGCTTTAGTTTTGATGTCTGATTTTGCGGGAACTCCAACGGGTGGTGTGGCAAGGTTTTTTATCGCGGGAATTATTGTTTTTGCTGGTTATCTGTTTAGCTCCCATGACTTCTCAAGTTTAGTGAATGTCTTCAGACATCCTTTGAAGGAGATTGCCAGTTTGCTTAGAAAATTCGAACGCTAAAGTGCGATATTCGGGCGTCCCGCTGAAGAGCTTCAGAGTGCGGAGAATGTCGCCTAACAGCCTATTGGCACCTTGGCTTTGCCATGAACGCAGACTTTTAGAGGTGCTCCTTGTTAGTTTGTGTTTTTCTTAATTTCCTAAAAAAGAAAGCTCGTAAGTGTTGCCGCTGCAATTAGCCTACTTTGTATCTGCGCTAGTTATATTTTTTCTAGCAAGCTGGCCGTTTTTAGACGAAATGCGAAATGGCGAAGCCTTCTTTACAAATCTGCGGCGGCTCTTAAATGAGAGACGCAAGGGATCAAAATTTCTAGCTTTTGCATTTCTCAATTTGCTTATTTCATTCCTGTCTTTCTTTGTAATCGGATGACCACTGTCAGCCTTTAAGAGACTCAGTATTTAGCCTTTGCGCACACCTCGTATTCGTTAGAACGCAAACAACAAAGCCCGGCAGAGCCGGGCTTTGTTGTTTTGAGAGCGCTAGTTGATTTGGACCAGCACCGTTACCTCTGCCTATCAGGCAGCCAGCTTGGCAATGCCATTGGCCGCTTCAGCCAATGCTTCCGCCTTTTTGGCATCGCCCATGGCCACACCTTCAGCGCGCACAAAGCGCACGTCGGTGATGCCCAAAAAGCCGAACACTGTTTGCAGGTAGCTCTCTTGGTGTTCCGCAGCACGGCCCCAGTCGTTGGTGGAATACAGGCCGCCGCGGGTGGAGGCCACGATCACGGTTTTGCCACCGGCTAGACCTTGGGGGCCGGTTTCGGTGTACTTGAAGGTGCGGCCGACTTGGGCAATGCGGTCAACCCAACTTTTGAGCTGGCTTGGGATGCTGAAGTTGTACAGCGGGGCGCCCACCACGATTACATCGGCGGCAAGGAACTGGGTCACCAGCGCCTCAGAGATCACGTTCTCGCGCTTCTGCACATCCGTTAGTTCGGCACCAGCGGGGGCGCGGAAGCCCAGGGAGTCGGCAGACAGGTGGCTGGGCGTGTCCACGGCCAGGTCCAGGTACTCCACGGTAGTGCCGGGGTGGTTGCTGACCCATTGGGCGACGGTGTCTTTGGTCAGTTGGCGGGAGACAGAGTGCTCGCCCAAGATGCTGGAGTCGATGTGCAAGAGTTTCATGACAAGTCCTTGAAAGGGTTAGTTCGATGGAACTA
>JAIXVK010000335.1 GCA_027483085.1 Comamonadaceae bacterium
CCGAAGTGGAAATCCCTGAAATCACCGCCGAAGAGGCCTCCTCTTTGAGAGCGGCAGTGGCCCAGCCGGAGGCGTTCACCGCTGCAGGGCTAGAGTACAGCCCTGCCCTTACCAGCTTACAAGCCAGATTGGCGCGCCGGGCAGACGGTAAAGCCTACTTGCGACTTACCAGCGACCGCGCAGTCAATGACCCCTTTGTCGACCTGATTCTGGAGGCCACTTGGTCCTCCGGTCGCATTGTGCGCGACTACACCTTGCTCTTGGATCCACCGAGCCTCAAGAAGACGGCACCTGCACCAACACTTGCGCAAATAGCACCAGCCCCTTCGGTGCCTGCAACGACCCCACAGCCAGCCCCTAGGCCAAACAACGAGGCGCCAGTGCGCCCGGCGCAAGCTCCCCGGGCTCTGCCGCCAGTGGCGGCAACGCCTCCAGCAGCCAAAGCCCCTGATGCTGAAAATGGTCGCATTACCGTGAAGTCTGGCGATACCGCCAGCAAGATTGCCATCGCCAACAAGCCTGCAGGCGTCTCGCTGGACCAGATGCTGGTAGCCCTGTTGCGCTCGAACCCGGACGCCTTTGTGAACGGGAACCTGAACCGTGTGCGTGCCGGTGCGGTCATGGCATTGCCCGGAGCGCAGGAGGCCACCAGCATCTCCACGGCGGAAGCCAGCAAAACGGTCTTGGCTCAGAGCAAGGATTTCAACGATTTCCGACGCAATTTGGCAGGTAGCGTTCCGCAAGCCAATGTCAGCGCTGCCGACCGCAAAGCCAGCGGCAGCATCGACACCACGGTGGATGAAAAGAAGCCGGCAGCACCCGCGCCAGACAAGCTGACGCTGTCCAAAGGCGCCATCAACACCAAACCGGATGAAGCCAAGATTGCCTTGGAGCGTGAGGCAAAAGATGCCGCAGCACGCGCAGCCGAACTGAATAAAACCATCAGCCAGCTCAACCAGCTGAAAGACAAAGCAACACCGCCTCCCGCTGCAGCGCCAGCTGTTGCGGCCAGCACCCCGACTCCTGCCATTGCTCCAGCCGTGCCAGTGGCCGCGGTCACCCCGCCAGAACCAGCGGCAAGTGCAGCCCCCGCTCCAGCAGCTTCTGCTCCAGTGGCGGCCGCCTCTGTTCCGGCACCTGTCGCGTCTGAAGCAACTGTTGCCGCACCGCCAAAAATGGCGGCCCCTGCGCCAATTCCAACCGTCGACGAGCCAACGCTGCTGGACACCCTGATGGAGGACCCTGCCGTTCCCGTCGGAGCAGCAGGCCTGCTTGCGTTGCTGGGTGGCTTTGGCTTGTACCGCTTGCGTCAGCGCAAAAAGAATGCAGCTCAAATTGATAGCTCGTTCCTGGAAAGCCGCCTGCAACCGGATTCCTTTTTTGGTGCAAGCGGCGGTCAACGTGTGGATACCAACCAAAACGGCGCGGCCAGCGCGTCTTCGATGGTGTACTCCGCCAGCCAACTGGATGCAGCCGACGACGTGGATCCTGTGGCCGAGGCAGACGTTTATCTGGCCTATGGTCGCGATCTGCAAGCTGAAGAGATCTTGAAGGAAGCAGTGCGCTCCAACCCTGGTCGACTGGCCATCCACACTAAGCTCTTGGAGATTTTTGCAAAGCGCCGCGATACGCGCAGCTTTGAAAGCACTGCGACCCAAGCTTTCAAACTCACCGGCTCGGAAAGCAACGACTGGGCGCGCATTTGCGAAATGGGCCTCAGCATTGACCCTGGCAATCCGCTATACCAGCCGGGTGGAATCCCCGCCATGCCGGTCGCCGGCGCGGTTGCGGCCGCTGCCGTGGCTTCGACGTTTGGCGACAACACAGTGCCACAGTCTGCACACGCAGAACTCGACGCGACAGCGGGCGGCGTGGACCTCGACCTTGACCTGGACTTTTCGTTGGACGACGAGCCGGCAGCAAGCGCGATTAGCGACGTGACCGGCACAGCCATTGCGAGCCAGCCCGAACCCAAGTCGACTGCCAGTAACTCACTGGACATGGATTTTGATCTTTCGGACGACATGCCGGCCACGGTGCCACCGAGTTTCGAGCCTGTCAGCCAAATGCCGGAAATTTCGCTCTCGCTCGACGACTTGGAAGTCCCGTTGGACACGGGCAACTCCACGCCGATGCGCTTTGAGGCGACCAGCCCTGCACCCGTGGAAGAGCCTGCTGCTGAAACGACCGCACATGGTGGCTTGTTGGAGTTTGACCTCGAGTCTCTGTCCATGGACCTAGGCACACCTGCAGAAGCCCCCACCTCGGCTCCTGACAACCTGAGCGACGATCCTCTGGGCACCAAGCTTGCGCTGGCGGAAGAGTTCATCTCTATCGGAGACGAAGACGGTGCACGCGCCTTGATCGAAGAAGTGGTGGCGGAAGCGACCGGAGATATGCGGGCCAAAGCACAGAAAGCACTGGCGCAGCTGAGCTAAGCGGCTGCGCTTTGTGCAATGAGACATCGAGGTTCGGGATATCGTGCGGATAGTTTTAGGCGTTAGTTACAACGGGCAGGGATACCAAGGCTGGCAAAGCCAATCGTCCGGCCAGACGATCCAAGACAAGTTGGAACACGCCTTGGGCACGTTTACGGCCCAGCGCGTCTCCACCCTGTGCGCAGGGCGTACCGACGCTGGGGTACACGGCTTGATGCAGGTCGTGCACTTCGACACCCTGCTCGAACGCGACACCTACTCCTGGATTCGCGGTACGAACGCCAATCTCCCCAAAGATATCGCAGTGCAATGGGCGGTGCAAACCACGACAGATTTTCATTGCCGGGCGTCTGCCTTGTCCCGTCGTTATGCCTATGTGCTACTGGAGTCTCAAATACGGCCCAGCGTGGAATCCGGGCGCGTGGGCTGGACATTCAACACACTCAATGAAGCCGCCATGCGGCAGGCCGCCGACTTTCTTGTGGGCGAGCATGATTTCAGCTCCTTCCGGGCGGCCCAGTGCCAGGCACTGAGCCCGGTCAAAAACCTGATGCGCATCGAGCTGCACAAACGCGGGGCCTACTGGCGCATTGAATTTGAAGCCAACGCGTTTTTGCATCACATGATCCGCAACATCATGGGTTGTCTCGTGCAGATCGGGCAAGGCAAAAAACCGCCGGAGTGGATGGCCGAGGTACTGGCGGCCCGCAACCGCAAGGTGGCGGCACCCACCTTCTCTCCAGACGGCTTGTATTTTCTGGGCCCCCGCTATGACCCCCAGTGGGGCATACCGGACCGCACGCCTGCGTATGATGCGTGGCCATGAACGCACGCACCACGCACACCGACACCTACCCCCGTACCCGAATCAAAATTTGCGGCCTGACCCGCGAGCAGGACATTGACGCCGCCGTCTCCGCTGGCGCAGACGCGATTGGATTTGTGCTGTACGCCAAAAGCCCCCGCGCAGTCACGCCTGAGCGGGCAGCAGAACTGGCCAAAAGACTCCCCCCTTTCGTGACCCCTGTTTTGTTGTTTGTGAATGCAGACGCTACAGAAATAGGAGCTGCTTGCGCAATGGTGGCCGGCGCTACCGTGCAATTTCATGGAGATGAAACGGTACACGAATGCCAGACGGCCACCGCAGACGCTGCCCGCCCCTACCTGCGCGCCGCACGGATTCCGCTGGGCGACGACGCACAAGCGTTTGACCTCGTACAATTTGCCCACGATTATTCGAACGCCCAAGCCATTCTGTTAGACGCCCATGTGGACGGCTACGGTGGCGGTGGCAAAACATTCAATTGGTCACTTCTTCCTCCAAGCGTCAACGCTCACCTCGTCTTGAGTGGTGGACTCACCAGTGCAAACGTGGGCGATGGCATCACGTCGGTACGGCCGCGCTGTAAGTCGCTGGCTGTGGACGTGAGCTCCGGCGTCGAAGCCGAAGACGCTCACGGCAAGCCCCTCAGGGGCATCAAAGATCCCGAAAAAATCCGCCAGTTCGTTGCCGCCGTGCGCGCGGCGGACCGGCATCTTGCAGGAATGTAAACATCATGTTCGATTACCAACAACCCGATGCCAAAGGTCACTTTGGCCAGTACGGCGGCAGTTTTGTCTCCGAGACGCTGACCCACGCCATCAACGAGCTCAAAGACGCCTACGCCAAGTACCAGCACGACCCCGAGTTCTTGGCGGAGTTCAAGTCAGAACTGGCCCACTTTGTAGGCCGCCCTTCCCCCGTCTATCACGCCGCCCGCATGAGCCGCGAAATGGGCGGTGCACAAATCTTCTTGAAGCGCGAAGACCTGAACCACACCGGCGCCCACAAGGTCAACAACACCATCGGCCAAGCGATGCTCGCCAAGCGCATGGGCAAGCCCCGCGTGATTGCCGAAACCGGCGCCGGCCAGCACGGTGTGGCCACAGCCACCATTTGCGCCCGCTACGGACTGGAATGCGTGGTGTACATGGGCAGCGAAGACGTGAAGCGCCAAAGCCCCAACGTCTACCGCATGAAGCTGCTGGGCGCCACCGTGGTGCCGGTGGAGAGCGGCAGCAAAACCCTCAAGGACGCACTCAACGAAGCCATGCGCGACTGGGTTGCTAATGTGGACAACACCTTCTACATCATTGGCACGGTTGCAGGCCCACACCCCTACCCCATGATGGTGCGCGACTTTCAGAGCGTGATCGGGAACGAATGCCTCGTACAAATGCCCGAAATGCTGGCTACTGCGGGTTGCAAGACCGAGCAACCCGACGCAGTCATTGCCTGTGTGGGCGGTGGGTCCAACGCCATGGGCAGTTTCCACCCCTACATCCAACACGACCA
>JAIXVK010000431.1 GCA_027483085.1 Comamonadaceae bacterium
TCCGCCGCTGTTCCCGAGTTGAGGGGCGCGGAAGTCCTCGTCAAAGCGCTTCAAGCCGAAAACGTCAAGTACATCTGGGGCTACCCCGGTGGTGCAGTTCTGCACATTTACGACGCTTTTTACAAGCAAGACACCATCCAGCACGTTTTGGTACGCCACGAGCAAGCAGCTGTGCATGCTGCCGACGGCTATGCCCGTGCGACCGGTGATGTCGGTGTGGCGCTGGTGACATCCGGGCCGGGTCTGACCAATGCAGTGACCGGTATTGCAACGGCATACATGGACAGCATTCCTATGGTGATTATTTCCGGTCAGGTGCCTACGCACGCGATCGGACTGGACGCCTTCCAAGAGTGCGACACCGTCGGTATTACGCGCCCCATCGTGAAGCACAACTTCTTGGTGAAAGACGCCAAGGACATGGCGGACGTGATGAAAAAGGCCTTCCACATCGCGCGAAGCGGCCGTCCCGGCCCTGTGGTGGTGGATATTCCGAAGGATGTGTCCTTCAAAAAGGTGCCCTACCACGGCTATCCTGAGAGCGTGGAAATGCGCTCTTACAACCCGGTGCGCAAGGGCCACGGCGGACAGATCCGCAAGGCCTTGCAACTGTTGTTGGCGGCTAAGCGTCCCTACATCTACACCGGTGGCGGCGTATTGCTGAGCAACGCTTCCAACGAACTCCGCACGCTGGTGGACATGCTGGGCTACCCTTGCACCAACACCTTGATGGGTTTGGGCGCGTACCCGGCGAGCGACCGCAAGTTCCTCGGCATGCTGGGCATGCACGGTACCGTAGAAGCCAACAACGCGATGCAGAACTGCGATGTGCTGCTGGCTGTCGGTGCACGCTTTGATGACCGCGTGATCGGTAATCCCAAGCACTTTGCCCAGAACGAGCGCAAGATCATCCATATCGATATCGACCCTTCCAGCATCTCCAAGCGGGTGAAGGTGGATATCCCGATCGTTGGCGACGTGAAAGACGTGCTCAACGAAATGATCGCGATGATTCGTGAGGGTTCGACCAGGCCTGATGCGAATGCATTGGGCGCTTGGTGGGACACCATCGAGGGCTGGCGCAAGCGCGATTGCATGAAGTACAACCCCGGCAATGGGGATGTGATCAAGCCGCAGTTCGTGGTGGAGACGCTTTGGAACATGACCAAAGATGCAGACACCTACATCACGTCCGATGTGGGTCAGCACCAGATGTGGGCTGCGCAGTACTACAAGTTTGACGAGCCCCGACGCTGGATCAACTCCGGTGGACTGGGAACCATGGGCGTGGGCATTCCCTATGCCATGGGCATCAAGCTGGCCAAGCCGCAAAGCGAGGTGTTCTGTATTACCGGCGAAGGCTCGGTGCAGATGAACATCCAGGAGCTTTCCACCTGCCTGCAGTACAACACGCCGATCAAGATCTGCTCTTTGAACAACCGTTTCCTCGGGATGGTGCGTCAGTGGCAAGAGGTGGAGTATGAAGGCCGCTACAGCCACAGCTACATGGACGCACTGCCGAACTTTGTGAAGTTGGCGGAAGCCTACGGTCACGTCGGCATGTTGATTGAGCGCCCCCAGGATGTGGAGCCCGCTCTGCGTGAGGCCCGCAAACTGAAGGACCGCACGGTGTTCATGGACTTCCGCACGGACCCGACTGAAAACGTGTTCCCCATGGTCCAGGCCGGCAAGGGCATCACAGAGATGCTGCTTGGTTCTGAGGACCTTTAAGCGGATTTACGTCAAATAGTGCTCTAGCGCACACCCCGTGTGCGCGAGCTGCTATCATTTTTGAAGAATCTATTGTCTGCCAAGCTGTGCGGTTACCGCCGCACGGGGAGGGCAGCGAAAAGAGGAATCGGTATTTATGAAACACATCATTGCAGTTTTGCTGGAGAACGAGCCAGGCGCCTTGTCGCGTGTCGTGGGTTTGTTTTCGGCCCGTGGTTACAACATTGAATCCTTGACCGTGGCTCCCACGGAAGATCCGAGCTTGTCGCGCATGACGATCCAGACCCATGGTTCGGACGACGTGATCGAACAAATCACCAAGCACCTGAATCGCCTGATTGAAGTGGTGAAGGTGGTGGACCTGACGGAAGGCGCCTACATCGAGCGTGAGCTCATGATGGTGAAGGTCCGTGCGGTGGGCAAGGAGCGCGAAGAGATGAAGCGTATGGCGGACATCTTCCGTGGCCGCATCATCGATGTGACTGAAAAGAGTTACACCATCGAGCTCACAGGCGATCAGTCCAAGAACGACGCTTTCCTGGAAGCCATCGAACGGACCGCCATCCTGGAAACGGTGCGAACCGGCTCTAGTGGCATCGGTCGCGGCGAGCGCATTCTGCGGGTTTGATGAAGGTTTTCCTGTGTGCGCTTCGGCTGGCTCAACACACAGGGATTGTTTGGCGACAGTGTTTACCGTTCGCCCCGAGCTTAGGTAGTTTTTGCAACAGGGCGCTTTTCGCCAATATTTATTTCGGAGAGAAAAATGAAAGTTTTTTACGACAAGGATTGTGACCTGAGCCTGATCAAGGGCAAGACAGTTGCCATCATCGGTTACGGCAGCCAAGGCCATGCCCACGCGCAAAACTTGAACGACAGCGGCGTGAAGGTCGTGGTCGGTCTGCGCAAGGGCGGCGCTTCCTGGGACAAAGTCGGCAAAGCCGGCTTGACCGTGATGGAAGTGAACGACGCAGTCAAGGCGGCTGACGTCGTTATGATCTTGTTGCCGGATGAGCAAATCGGCGAGGTGTACACCAACAACGTCGCTCCTAACATCAAGCAAGGCGCTTCTTTGGCCTTTGCCCACGGTTTCAACGTGCACTACAACCAAGTCGTGCCCCGCGCAGATCTGGACGTCTGGATGGTGGCTCCCAAGGCTCCCGGCCACACTGTGCGCAACACCTACACCCAAGGTGGCGGCGTGCCTCACTTGGTCGCTGTGCACCAGGACAAGTCCGGCAAAGCCCGTGACCTGGCTCTGAGCTACGCGATGGCCAACGGTGGCGGCAAGGCCGGCATCATTGAGACCAACTTCAAGGAAGAAACTGAAACCGACTTGTTCGGTGAGCAGGCTGTCTTGTGCGGTGGCGCAGTTGAGCTGATCAAGATGGGTTACGAGACCCTGGTGGAAGCCGGTTACGCGCCTGAAATGGCGTACTTCGAGTGCTTGCACGAACTGAAGCTGATCGTGGACCTGATCTACGAAGGCGGCATTGCCAACATGAACTACTCCATCTCTAACAATGCGGAGTTCGGTGAGTACGTGACAGGCCCCGAAGTCATCAACGAAGAGTCCCGCAAGGCCATGCGCAACGCATTGAAGCGCATCCAGAACGGTGACTACGCCAAGATGTTCATCCAGGAAGGCCGCTTGAACTACCCAAGCATGACCGCACGCCGTCGCAACACTGCTGATCACTCGATCGAAGTGGTGGGTGCGCAGCTGCGCGCCATGATGCCTTGGATCGCCAAGAACAAGCTGGTTGACCAGACCCGCAACTAAGCCGCTGTGGCTTAACGCAAAAGGCCACTTCGGTGGCCTTTTGCTTTGGGGGTTCTTCTATGGATGGATCGCGCACTGGCTTACACTGCGTGCCTGACTTTGTTCCGGTTGTTTTGGAACGTATTGGGCCTCAAAGGTCCTCCCTGGAGATGGCATGCATGATGGAATAGAAACCCAAGGTTCGACCGGTAATGGTGGCGGTGTTAAAAACCGGCGCAAAGGCATCTATGTGCTGCCGAACCTGTTTACTTTGGCCGCCTTGTTCGGTGGCTTTTACGCCATTGTCATGGCAATGAATGGGCGCTTTGATCTTGCTGCTGCAGGTATTTTTTGCGCGATGGTGCTCGACAGCTTGGACGGCCGGGTTGCCCGGATGACCAACACCCAAAGCGCTTTTGGTGAGCAAATGGATTCGCTCTCCGACATGGTGTCTTTCGGCGCTGCACCTGCGTTGATCTCCTATGAGTGGGCGTTGCGGGGGCTGGGGCGTTGGGGCTGGTTTGCTGCCTTTGTTTATTGCGCTTGCGCGGCACTCCGTCTGGCCCGCTTCAATGTCAACACGACGGTCGTGGACAAGCGTTACTTTCAGGGCCTGCCGTCTCCAGCAGCTGCAGCGTTGGTAGCGGGTTTTATCTGGGTTGCTACAGACCAAGGCATATCGGGCCCATCGGTAGCTTGGCCGGTATTCGCATTGGCTTTGTATGCGGGTCTGACCATGGTGACCAATGTTCCGTTTTACAGTTTCAAAGACGTGCAAATGAAGCGCAGTGTTCCATTTGTCGTCATTGTTCTCATTGCTCTGGGCATTGCGGTGATCAATATCCACCCGCCGATTGTGATGTTCGGCGTATTCGTGGTGTACGGATTTAGCGGGTACGTGGTGTATCTGGTGCGTCGCGCCCGTGGTGTGCGAACCAGCGTGATCAGCACGTCGACCGACGAGCCTGAAGAGCGCGGCTTGCATCGATAAACAGAGGGGAATTTCCATGTCTGACAAACTGATTATTTTTGACACCACTTTGCGCGATGGCGAACAGTCGCCCGGCGCCTCGATGACCCGTGACGAGAAGTTGCGTATTGCCCGTCAGCTGGAACGCTTGCGCGTGGACGTGATCGAGGCTGGATTTGCTGCAAGTTCGAACGGCGATTTTGAGGCAGTGCAGCTGATTGCCAACTCGATCAAAGATTCCACCGTGTGCTCGCTGTCGCGTGCAAACGACCGTGATATTTCCCGAGCTGCCGAGGCGCTCAAGGGCGCCAACAGCGCGCGAATCCACACCTTTATTGCGACCTCTGCACTGCACATGGAGAAAAAGCTCCGTATGTCGCCAGAGCAAGTGCTGGAACAGGCTAAACAGTCCGTGCGTTTCGCGCGTAACCTGGTCGCTGATATCGAGTTCAGCCCGGAAGACGGTTATCGCAGCGACCCTGACTTTTTGTGCCGCGTTCTCGAAGCAGTGATTGCTGAGGGGGCCACCACCATCAACGTACCCGATACGGTCGGTTATGCGGTGCCTGAGCTGTATGGCAACTTCATCAAATCATTGCGCGAACGCATTCCCAACTCCGACAAAGCAATCTGGTCAGTGCATTGCCACAACGACTTGGGTATGGCGGTCGCCAACTCCTTGGCTGGGGTGAAGATTGGAGGAGCTCGTCAGGTGGAATGCACCGTGAACGGCTTGGGTGAGCGGGCCGGAAATTGCAGTCTGGAAGAGATTGTGATGGCCGTGAAGACCCGTAAAGACTATTTCGGACTGGAGCTGGGCATTGATGCAACGCACATCCTCGCAGCAAGCCGCATGGTGAGTCAGACCACCGGTTTCGTGGTGCAGCCCAATAAAGCGGTGGTCGGTGCCAACGCGTTTGCCCACGCCTCTGGCATTCACCAAGACGGCGTTTTAAAGGCCCGTGATACCTATGAAATCATGCGTGCGGAAGATGTGGGCTGGACGGCCAACAAAATCGTGCTGGGCAAGCTGAGCGGCCGCAATGCTTTCAAACAACGTCTGCAGGAGTTGGGGGTCCAACTCGGCAGCGAGACTGAGATCAA
>JAIXVK010000390.1 GCA_027483085.1 Comamonadaceae bacterium
AAGGCCAGGTCATGGGGCGATTTTCTTCGGCCGGTGGCTCGGGCATCACCTCAAACTGGGTCACGCTGACAGCGCCATGGCGGTTGGAGGTACCCACGCAGTCAGAGCCGGTGTCACCACCGCCGATGACGATGACGTGCTTGCCGTCAGCGCGCAGCTGGTTCTTCAGCTTATCGCCGGCATTGACCTTGTTTTGCTGGGGCAGGAATTCCATGGCGAAATGGATACCGTCCAGATCGCGGCCGGGCACGGGCAGATCACGGGACTGCTCGGAGCCGCCGGTCAGCAGCACCGCGTCGAAGTCCTTTTTGAGCTGCTCGGGGGAAATGGTTTCCTTGGCCCAGTTGGTAACTTTGGAACCCTTGGGCATGTCACCCACGAGCACGCTGGTGCGGATGGTGACGCCTTCAGCGACCAGCTGCTCAGCGCGGCGGTCGATGTGGGTCTTTTCCATCTTGAAGTCAGGAATGCCGTAGCGCAGCAGGCCGCCGATACGGTCGTTCTTTTCGAACAGCGTGACGTCGTGACCCACGCGGGCCAGCTGCTGGGCTGCGGCCATACCCGCGGGGCCGGAGCCGACCACGGCCACTTTTTTACCGGTCTTGACAGTCGAGGGCTGGGGTTTCACCCAACCTTCATGCCAGGCGCGGTCGATGATGGCATGCTCGATCGACTTGATGCCCACCGCCTCTTCGTTGACGTTCAAGGTGCAGGCTGCCTCGCAAGGTGCGGGGCAGATGCGACCGGTGAACTCGGGGAAGTTGTTGGTGCTGTGCAGTGTGTCGATCGCGGCCTTCCAGTCCTTGCGAAAGACAAGGTCGTTGAAGTCGGGAATGATGTTGTTGACCGGGCAGCCGTTGTTGCAGAACGGCGTACCGCAGTCCATGCAGCGCGCGGCTTGCTTGTTGGCCTGTGCATCGTCCAGACCGATGACGAACTCTTTGTAGTTCTTCAAGCGCTCGGCAACGGGCTTGTAGCCCTCCTCGATGCGCTCAAACTCCATGAAGCCAGTGACTTTTCCCATGATGTATGTCCTTGTACGTTAGATCAGACCGGCCTTACTTGGCTGCGGCTGCTTCTTTTTTTGTAGCAGCATCCGCAGTCTTGGCGGGCGCTGGTGCCGATTTACGTGCATGAATCTCACCCAAAGCACGCTTGTACTCATTGGGGAACACCTTCACGAACTTGGCGCGGGACACGTCCCAGTTGTCCAACAACTCGCGTGCACGCTTGCTACCAGTCCAGCGGTTGTGGTCTTCGAGCAGCTTCTTCAGCTGGGCTTCATCCGACTCACCACGGTGCCAAACAGCTTTGTCCACCGCCGTAGCTTGCTCGGCCGCGGTCAACACCTTCTCGAGGCTGACCATGGCAGTGTTGCAGCGCTTGGCGAACTGGCCGTCTTCGTCATACACGTAGGCGATACCGCCGCTCATGCCGGCTGCAAAGTTGCGGCCGGTTTTACCCAACACCGCCACGGTGCCGCCAGTCATGTACTCGCAACCGTGGTCGCCAGTGCCTTCGACCACTGCAGTAGCGCCAGACAAGCGGACCGCAAAGCGCTCACCGGCCACGCCGCTCAGGAAGGCTTCACCGGTTGTCGCGCCGTACATCACGGTGTTACCCACGATGGTGTTGCGGATGGCGTCACCGCGGAAGTCGATGCTAGGACGCACCACCACACGGCCGCCGGAGAGGCCCTTGCCGGTGTAGTCGTTGGCATCGCCAATCAGGTACAGAGTGATGCCCTTGGCCAAGAAAGCACCGAAGGACTGACCGCCTGTGCCTTCCAGCTGGATGCGGATGGTGTCATCCGGCAAGCCTTCTGGGTGCACCTTGGTCACCGCACCGGAGAGCATGGCGCCCACCGAACGGTTCACGTTGCGGGCACGCTCCATGAACTGGACTTTTTCGCCCTTGTCGATAGCAGCGCGGCTCTTGGCGATCAGCACGTTGTCCAGCGCCTTCTCCAAGCCGTGGTCTTGCTCCAGCGTCTGGAAGCGTGGGACGTCGGCCGGCACATTGGGCTGGGCAAACAGGCGGCTGAAATCCAGGCCCTGTGCTTTCCAGTGCTCGATGCTCTTGCGGGTGTCGAGCAGGTCGGAGCGGCCGATCATGTCGTCGAACTTGCGGATACCCAGCTGGGCCATGATCTGGCGCACTTCTTCCGCGATGAAGAAGAAGTAGTTCACCACGTGCTCTGGCTTGCCGGAGAACTTGGCGCGCAACACGGGGTCTTGGGTCGCCACGCCCACGGGGCAGGTGTTCAGGTGGCACTTGCGCATCATGATGCAGCCTTCCACCACCAGCGGGGCGGTAGCGAAGCCGAATTCATCGGCACCCAACAAGGCGCCGATAGCGACGTCGCGACCGGTCTTCATCTGGCCGTCGGCCTGCACGCGGATGCGACTGCGCAAGCGGTTCAGCACCAAAGTCTGCTGGGTCTCGGCCAAACCGATTTCCCAAGGGCTACCGCAATGCTTGATGGAAGACCATGGCGAAGCGCCGGTACCACCATCGTGGCCAGCGATCACCACGTGGTCAGCCTTGCACTTGGCAACGCCGGCAGCGATCGTGCCCACACCGATCTCAGACACCAGCTTCACGCTGATGCCGGAGTGCGGCGCCACGTTCTTCAGATCGTGGATCAGCTGGGCCAAGTCCTCGATGGAGTAGATGTCGTGGTGTGGAGGGGGCGAAATCAGACCCACACCGGGCACCGAGTGACGCAGTTTGCCGATGTACTCAGACACCTTGCCACCAGGCAGCTGACCGCCTTCGCCGGGCTTGGCACCTTGGGCCATCTTGATCTGGATCTGGTCTGCGCTGTGCAGGTATTCGGCAGTCACACCAAAGCGGCCGGAAGCCACTTGCTTGATGCGGCTGCGCAAGGAGTCGCCGGCCAACAGGGGCAGGTCCACTTCCACGTTCTCGGCGCCGATCACGCTCTTGAGGCTGTCGCCCTGCTTGATGGGGATGCCCTTGAGTTCGTTGCGGTAACGCGCAGCGTCCTCACCACCTTCACCGGTGTTGCTCTTGCCGCCGATGCGGTTCATGGCCACCGCCAGTGTTGCGTGGGCTTCGGTGGAGATGGAGCCCAAGGACATTGCGCCGGTCGCGAAGCGCTTGACGATTTCTTTGGCGGACTCGACTTCTTCCAGCGGAATCGCCTTGGCGGGATCCACCTTGAACTCGAACAGGCCGCGCAGCGTCAGGTGGCGCTTGGACTGGTCGTTGATGATCTGGGCGTACTCTTTGTAGGTATTCCAGTTGTTAGCGCGGGTGGAGTGCTGCAGCTTGGCAATCGCATCCGGGGTCCACATGTGCTCTTCACCACGGGTGCGCCAGGCGTATTCGCCACCGGCATCCAAGGCGTTGGCCAACACCGGGCTGTCGCCGAAGGCCAGCTTGTGCATGCGGATGGATTCTTCCGCGATCTCGAACACGCCGATACCTTCTACCTTGCTGGGGGTGCGGGTGAAATACTTGTCGATGGTTTCGGTGTTCAGGCCGATGGCTTCGAACAACTGGGCACCGCAGTACGACATGTAGGTCGACACGCCCATCTTGGACATGATCTTGGACAGGCCCTTGCCGATCGCCTTGATGTAGTTGTAGATCGCCTTTTCAGCGCTCAGGTCGCCCGGCAACTCCTTGTGAATGCTTTGCAGGGTTTCCATGGCGAGGTAGGGGTGCACGGCTTCTGCACCGTAACCCGCCAACACGGCGAAATGGTGCACCTCGCGGGCAGTACCGGTTTCGACCACCAGACCCGCTGTTGTGCGCAGGCCTTCACGCACCAGATGCTGGTGAATGGAAGACAGGGCCAGCAGCGCGGGGATAGCAACCTGGGTCGCGCTGATGCTGCGGTCGCTGATGATCAGGATGTTGTTGCCGCTCTTGATGGCGTCAACCGCCTCGGCGCACAAGGAAGCCAGCTTGGCTTCCACACCTTCATGGCCCCAGGCCAAGGGATAGGTGATGTCGAGGGTGTAGCTGCGGAATTTGCCTTGGGTGTGGTGCTCGATGTTACGCACCTTGGCCATGTCGGCAAAGTCCAGCACCGGCTGGCTCACCTCAAGGCGCATGGGCGGGTTCACCTGGTTGATGTCCAACAGGTTGGGCTTGGGTCCAATAAAGGACACCAAAGACATCACGATCGCTTCGCGGATCGGGTCGATCGGCGGGTTGGTCACCTGGGCAAACAGCTGCTTGAAGTAGCTGTAGAGCGGCTTGTTTTTGTCAGACAAGACGGCCAAGGGGCTGTCGTTACCCATGGAACCGATCGCCTCTTCACCGGCTGCCGCCATAGGCGCGATCAGGAACTTCAAGTCTTCCTGGGTGAAGCCGAAGGCTTGCTGGCGGTCCAGCAGGCTCACTTGGTCGGTGATGCGCTTGGGTTCGACGCCCGCCACCACGGCAGACAAAGCGCTGTCGGTACGGCGCTCGTCAAAGGTGACGTTGTCGAGCTTGATGCGCAGGTTCTCAATCCACTGCTTGTAGGGCTTGCTGTTGGCGAGGCTGGCTTTGAGCTCCTCGTCATCGATCATGCGGCCTTGCTCCAAGTCAATCAGGAACATCTTGCCGGGCTGCAGGCGCCATTTGCGCACGATTTTGTTTTCGGGCACCGGCAACACGCCGGACTCGGAGCCCATGATGACCAAGTCGTCATCGGTGATGCAGTAGCGGGAAGGACGCAGGCCATTGCGGTCCAGCGTGGCGCCGATCTGACGGCCATCGGTGAACACGATCGAGGCCGGGCCGTCCCATGGCTCCATCATCGCTGCGTGGTACTCGTAGAAGGCCTTGCGGCGCTCGTCCATAGTGGTGTGCTGCTCCCATGGCTCAGGGATCATCATCATCACGGCCTGGCTGATGGGGTAGCCCGCCATGGTCAACAGCTCAAGGCAGTTGTCGAAGGTAGCGGTGTCAGACTGGTCCGCAAAGCTGATGGGGTACAGCTTTTGCAGATCGGCAGCCAGCACGGGGGAAGACATCACGCCTTCGCGGGCCTTCATCCAGTTGTAGTTGC
>JAIXVK010000332.1 GCA_027483085.1 Comamonadaceae bacterium
ATATGAGCCTGCCGCAGTCGACTTTGCCCAACGCGTCTGCGCATGACACTGTGCCATTGCCCTGGGTAGAGCCACCTCCGCCAGATGCTCTCACCCTGGGCTTGCAGCAACCCGATAAGTCCCGTCGTCAAGCGGGCGGCCGTGCCATCGCGCTGCAGGTGCTACGTAGTTTCATTGCGGACAGGAGCCGGCAATACCGCGGTGGAATCTCTTCGCCGCTCAGGGCCGTGGACGCTTGTTCCCGCTTGTCGCCCTACCTGACTTGGGGTTGCCTCAGTGTGCGCGAGGTGTGGCAAGCGGTGCAGTATCGCCGCGCCAGTGAAGCGCCACCAGCGCCCAAGCACCTTGCGGGGCTGAATGCGTTTGGCAGCCGTCTGCATTGGCATTGCCACTTCATTCAAAAGCTCGAGTCTGAGCCCGGCATCGAGTTCCACAACATGCACCGTGGGTACGACGGGCTGCGCGAGAGCGAACACAAGCCCGAGCATTTTGCGGCGCTTGCCTCCGGGCGCACTGGCTGGCCCTTGGTGGATGCCTGTGTTGCGATGCTTCGCGAGACCGGCTGGGTCAATTTCCGGATGCGCGCGATGCTGGTGTCCGTCGCAGCGTATCCGCTGTGGTTGCATTGGCGTCCGGTGGGCGAGTGGTTGGCTACCGAGTTTTTGGACTACGAGCCGGGCATCCACTGGAGCCAAATGCAAATGCAGTCGGGCACCACGGGGATCAACACTGCGCGCATCTACAACCCGATCAAACAAGCACGCGACCAGGATCCGGAAGGCCGTTTTGTGCGTGAGTGGTTACCGGCGATGCGCAAGGTGCCCGACACCTGGTTATTTGAGCCCTGGCGCATGCCTGCGGAGATGCAACTGCGTTGCGGGCTCCGTGTGGGCGGGCCAGACGCGGACATTCCTACCCCATTGGTCGACTTGGAGCGCGCCACCCGGTTGGCAAAAGTTCGCTTGTTTGCGCTGCGGGCACAGCCGGAGGTTAAAGCTGCAAAAGCTGCCATTGTTCGGCAGCACGGATCGAGGACGTTTGTTCGCAAACGGGGAGGCAAAGTGCCGCCGGTTGCGGTCCCTGCTCAATTGGAGTTGCTATGAAAATGCGAAAAAAAAGCGATCTGCCATCCAAGCAGTGTGCTACCTGTGGCCTGCCGTTTCAATGGCGCAAAAAATGGGAAAAGGTCTGGGCGGAAGTGAAATACTGCTCTGAGCGCTGCAAGCGCGGCGGGCGGTGATTACGGTGCAGCGTATGACTCCTTCTGTGCCTCTTTTTTATTGGTTTCGCAGCGATTTGCGGCTGAGCGATAACCCTGCATGGGTCCAAGCTTGTGCCTTGAATCAGCCACTCTTGGCTGTCGTGTTCGAGCCGCACATGGCCTCGACTGAGCAGCGTTGGGGTTGCTTGCAACCCGGGGTCCACCGGCTTGCATGGTGGCACGCCAATGTGCGGGCTTTGCAGCTGGAGCTTGCGCAGCACGGCGTAACACTGTTGGTGTTGCGGGGCAAGGCTGTCGAGGTTTTACAAACTGTCGCCAATAAGGTCGCGTCAGTGGCCATCCACTGCGAAGAGATTGCCGCGCCCTATGAGCGCGCAGAGGTGCAAGCGTTACAACACGCCGGCTTTGAGGTGCACACCCATTGGGGTAGTACCTTGTTTGAAGAGCAGCAACTCCCTTTTGCTGTGGACGAGTTGCCTGCTGTTTTCAGCCAATTCCGTAATTTGGTGGAGCGTGCCCGCACGCCAGTGCCTGCGCCTTTGGCAGCCCCGCAGCATGTCCATGGCCTCTCCATACCTCCAGAAACAGCGGCGGCATTTGCGCCATGGGCGGCAATACCCCCAGCGGAGGAGCTTTGTATTGACGCCCGTTCTGCATTTGTTTGGGGCGGGGAGACTGGCTCAGCCGCACGAGCCGGGAATGCGGGTGCGCACGCCTATCTCGATGCGTATTTTTCCTCAGATCGCGTGGCGCAATACAAGGCCACACGCAATGGCTTGATCGGGATGGCGTACTCCAGCAAGTGGTCTCCCTGGCTGGCTGTAGGCGCGGTGTCGGCTCGAGAGATTTTGGAGGCCTTGCGGACCTATGAGCAGCGCCAAGGCGGAAACGACGGCAGCTATTGGCTCTGGTTTGAGTTGCTGTGGCGTGAGTATTTCCGGTGGTTGCACAAGCAGTACGGCGACGCCCTGTACCGAGGTCGCGGCTTGTCAGAAATAACCCGGCCGGTGGTCGCTACTAAGCACCAGCGCGCTTTTGCCCATTGGACCCAAGGCCGCACTGGCTGCGAACTGGTCGATGCCGGGATGCGGGAGCTGGCAGAGAGCGGCTATAGCTCCAACCGGATGCGTCAAATTCTGGCGAGCTATTGGATTTACGACCTTGGCGGGGACTGGCGTGCCGGCGCAGCCTGGTTCGAGGCGAATTTGCTGGACTATGACGTCTACTCCAACCAAGGGAATTGGCTCTACATCGCTGGCTTGGGTACCGACCCGCGAGGCGGGCGCAGGTTCAATGTGGCCAAGCAGACTGTAGACCATGACGCTGACGGGCAGTACCGGAATTTATGGAGTGCCTCGCCATGATGCAAAACACTGAAGTGACACATACCGTCCGGCTGATTTTGGGCGACCAGCTCAACCCCTTGCACAGTTGGTTTTCTGACACCGACCCCCAAACGCTCTATCTGATGATGGAGATGCGCCAAGAGACCGACTATGTGCGCCACCATGCGCAAAAGGTGATCGCCATTTTTGCTGCCATGCGGGCGTTCGCGACTGCATTGCGGGAGCGCGGTCACCGGGTGCATTACCTCCAGAT
>JAIXVK010000264.1 GCA_027483085.1 Comamonadaceae bacterium
GAGCGACCAGCTCAGCGCGACGATGCCCATCCATAGCGCTAGGGAGGGCAGACCTTTTTGGTGCATTGTGTTCCTCTGTGTTTTCCAACACAGGTCACAAAGCACGAGCTATGCCAGAGCCGCCAAGGGCGTCTTCTTTAGCGACGCGAGCGCGACACCTTCAGGAGTAAGTCACCCAATCCGCATGGCCTGCGTCATCCAGGTGGGGCAGGGTGTTGTAGGTCACCAGCATGTGGCGCTTGGGGGTGTAGGCCAGCTCGGTCACAGAGCTGTTGCGGATGCGCAGGTTCAGCTCAATCGTGGTCTCGGGCGTGGTGCCCAAAACATGCCCCACGGCAGTGGAGATAGGCCCGCCACTGCTCACGATCAGCACATTGCCGGTGTGCGACTTGCGCACATGATCCAGCGCGCTGGTTACTCCGCGCACAAAATCGTCGTAGCTCGGCATGCCCTGCGGGCTGACCACCCCATTCATCCACTGGGTCAGGCCGTCGCGCAGCAGCCGGAAGTGGTGGCGGTACATCTCGGGTGTATCGGGTTTTTCGAGGGGCGTGGGGTGAATCGCTTTAATCACCGCCTCGCTGTCGTATTCATTCAGGCCCGGCCATTCGAGGGGCTCGTGCGTGAGCCCCGCGCCTTGGGCAATACCCGCCCACGTCTGGGCGTGGCGCTTGAGTGTGCCGGTGATCACCGCGTCAAACTGCAAGCCCTTGCCCGCAAAGTACTCCCCCAGCCGCACGCTCTGCCGGTGGCCGAGCTCGCTCAGGTTGTCGTAATCAGCCGCCCCGAAAGAGGCTTGCCCGTGGCGCACCAGATAAAGATTTCCCATGGGCAGGATTTAAGCCCAATCGGCACTTGGCGCTTGTTAAATGTGCGACAGCAGCTATGAAATTAGGAGCGCTGTGCCTGTGGCTGGTTCGCGGTGCTATGTAGGGCAGTGCACAAACAAACTGGCTGCATCGGCGTTCAATGGCTGATGCCCAAGCTAACCCTTTACAGACCCTGGAAGTCAGCCCGCAGGCCAGCCCCTCGGTGATCCGCGCGGCCTACCGCTGCCTAGCCCAGCAACACCACCCGGACAAACACCTGAACTCCGACGCCGCCGTGCAGCGCTTGGCGGTGATCAATTTTGCGTATTCAGTGTTGGCAGATCCGGCGAAGCGGCGGGGCTATGACATCCGAGAGGGGATTGATGCTGCGTTTGTGGAGCGACGGGGGCAAGACGTGAGACCCCGGAGTCACCATGTGCCGGATGCCGCGGGTGGTGTCACTTGCCGGCCGTTTGCTTTTCGGCCATTAAATTGAGTTAGGAGAAACGCTGCACGAGCGAAGGCCTAGATGTCACTTTGCGGCCTGCTCCAAGGCGCCGCGCAATCGACTCGCTAGACCGACAAAAGAGAGCGCTGCATCAGGAGTCGGCGTGAAGTCCGTTGCATGTGCGGCCTGATTTCTGAGTGAGCGGAGGTCGTGATAAAGCGCGAAGTCGTCGGTTGACAGAAGACTTGCACTCCCAATTGCTCGAATAACTGCGAATGCTGAGCGAGCGTCGCGCTCCGAAACGTACAGAGCCTTCTCTTGAACTAATCGAAGAGCTGCCTCTTCGATTCCGCGCCAAGCCTCCAAAATGGCCGAACGTGGATTTACCTGTACGAGCTGGAATAGCATTTGGCGCTCTGCAGTGAGCCCTTCAGGGAGTGGAGCAGTCGCTGTTTGCGTACTGGTCTCTCTCTGAAGCTCCTCTACCTCGCGTTCAAACTCAGCCTCTACAGGACCCGCTTTAAGCCTCTTCACATGAGGAAGCAGCGCCTTGATTTCCTTACGGAGTAGCAATACCAGAAGCACAGACGCGAACGGCCATGCTGTGAACTCTATGAGTTTGCTTATGAAGGTGAGCCAGTCCATCTCTTGTGACGCCTAAGGTGAAGTATTGCGGAGATTCTGCGCGATTAATTGGGCGCGAATAGATACGAAATCCCAGCTCAGTCGCGCTCACACCAGTTTTTGTAGGCTTATATATGGTTATAAAAATCTAAACGAACCCTGCAGGCTGCGCCTATTGAAACTGTGCACTTAATTCACGATTCTCACTCCTATACTGACCTATGAATATCCCCTGTTCGGGTGAATTCGTAAGAGATCGCTTCCAATAGATTCCAGATTTGCAAGTGGTAAAGACTCTTTGTCGCCGTAACTGGATGCCCTGTCTAACCGAATCGGCATTCGCTCAACTTTAGGTTGCAGATGCTTGCGCTAAAAATTTCTCTGATGCCCATGAATACTGCTCCAGCAGCTATCAATTTCGCAGCACCCCGGCAAAAACCGCCGAGTCCACATTCCCCCCGCACAAGGTAATCCCCACCGTCTGCCCCTGCAGGCTAGTCCGTTCTTGCATGGCCGCTGCAAAGCTGGCAGCGCCGGCGCCTTCAGCCACGTTGTGGGTGCAGGCGAAGATGTCGCGCATGGCTTGGGCAACTTCGGTGTCGGTCACTTGCACCAGGTGATCGATGGCGCCCATCAATATCTCTAGCGCCTCGGGGTCGGCCACGCGGCAGGCCATACCGTCTGCCAGTTGGGTGGTGACGGGTGCTTGAACGACCTTGCCGGCTGCGAATGAATCGGCATAGGTGGTGGCGTGCGCGCTCACCACACCGACGATGCGGGCCCGGTGGCCCAGTGCGCGTTTGGCAGCCACGGCGCTGCAGGCGCCGGAGCCCTGGCCGATGGGCACGTAGATCACATCCAACTCCGGCGCGGCCTTAAGCAGTTCCCACCAGTAGGTGGCTACGCCGCGCAGCAGGTCGGGGTGGAAGCTGGGCACCATGTGGGCGCCACGGTCTTGGGCCAGTTGGATGGCGAATTCGCGGCTCTCTTGAAAGTCGGTGCCGTGCTCAACGAGGGTGACGCCCAGTGCGCGCATGGCGGCGTTCTTTTCTACCGAGTTGCCGTGCGGGACCACGATGGTGCAGGGCACGCCGTGCGCCCGTGCTGCCCAGCCCACGCTTTGTCCGTGGTTGCCGCGGGTGGCGCCCACCACTTCGGCGGGCATGGCGCCGCGTTGGGCCAGCTGGTCAAAGTAGGTCAGGCCGCCGCGGATTTTGAAGGCGCCCACCGGCGTGTGATTCTCGTGCTTGACCCAGCAGGTGGCGCCCAGCAGGCTGGAGAGCTGGCCCCAGCGGTACTGCGGCGTGGGGCCGAATTCGCGGTACACCACCTGGGCCGCAGCTTCGATGTCTTGCAGGGTGGGGAGCTGGGCGTTCATAGCAAAACCTTTCCTTCAATACACGTGACCGAATCGCCACCCACCCACACCTGGCCCTGCGCGTCTTGCTCAATGAAGACGCGGCCGGCGCGGCCTATGCAGGTACCTTGGGCTGCCACGTAGCGGGCGGGGGCGATGCCGTCGGCAATCAGCCACTGGGCCAGGCTGGCGTTGAAGCTGCCGGTGACCGGGTCTTCCAGCACGCCGATGTCGGGCGCGAAAAAGCGCACCTCCACGGAGGGTGTGTCGTCATCCGCGGTGCTGGCGCCAGCGTCTCGGCTACCGAAGGCCCGCGCCTCGCGGTTGCTGCGCACTATCAAATCAGGAGCTGCTGGCGCAGCATCCATGCCGGCTACACCCACGCCGGGCACCAAACCTTTGAGTGCGGCGGCATCGGGCTGCAGGCTGAGCACGGTGTCCATGCTGTCGAGCAGCAGGCCTAGCCAGGTGGGGCCGTTGTTGAGCCACTGGGCAGCCAGAATTTGCTGCGCCTGCAGCCCCAGGGCCGCAGCCACCTGTGCGATCAGCGCTGAGTCGGGCCTGCTGCGCTGCAGGCTGGGCGCGGCAAAGGCGAGGCGGGTGCCGTCGCGCTTGAGCTTGACCAAACCTTTGGCGCACTCTTGCACGATGGTGCCAGCCGCCTTGGGCGTGCCGCCCGCCTGCAGCCAGGCGTGGCAGCTGCCCAGCGTGGGGTGGCCGGCAAACGGCAACTCGCTGCCGGGGGTGAAGATGCGCACCCGGTAGTCCGCACCCTGCGCCGCCGCTGCGGGGCTGGGGGGCAGCAGAAATGTGGTCTCGCTCAGGTTGGTCCAGCGGGCGAAGGACTGCATCTCCTCGGTGCTGAGGTCGCTGCCGTCCAGCACCACGGCCAGGGGGTTGCCGAGATAGGGCTGGGCGGTGAACACGTCGACCTGCTTGAAAAGGCGTTGGCGCATGGAAGCTCCAGAAACGGAAGTGGGGGTTTTTACAGAGTGGCCGTGCCGCGTATGCAGGTGACCGAGTCACCGCCCACCCAGACCTGGCCGTTGGCGTCCTGGCGGATGTGGATGCGGCCTTCGCGCTGGATGCAGGTGCCCTGGTGCACCACGTAGCTGGCGGGCATGTATTCGTCCGCAATTAGCCACTGGGCCAGGCTGGCGTTCAGGCTGCCGGTGACCGGGTCTTCGTTGATGCCGTTGAGTGCGGCAAAGGCGCGCACTTCCAGCTTGCTTGCTATCGAATCAGGAGCTGCTCGCGCACTATCCACGGCGGCTACACCCACTTTGACACCCAAATTCTTGAGTGCAGGGTGGTCAGGCTGCAGTTGCAGCACGGACTGCATGTCGTCCACCAGCACGCCCAGCCAGTCGGTGCCGTTGCTCAGGTGCTGGGCCGAGATGATTTGCTTGGCGGTCAGGCCCAGCGCGTGCGCCACCTGCGCCAGCAAGCCGGGGCTGGGGTTTTTGCGCTGGAACGAGGGGGCTGCAAACGCCAGGCGCGTGCCGTCGCGGCAGATCTGCACCAAGCCTTTGGCGCACTCTTGCACGATGCGGTCTTTGGCTCTGGGCTTGCCACCGGCCTCCAGCCAGGCGTGGCAGCTGCCCAGCGTGGGGTGGCCGGCAAAAGGCAGCTCACCGCCGGGGGTGAAGATGCGCACCCGGTAGTCCGCGCCCTGCGCCGCTGCCTCGGGCGTGGGTGGCAGCAAAAAGGTGGTTTCGCTCAAGTTCGTCCATCGTGCAAAGCCCTGCATCTGCGCATCGTTCAGGCCACTGCCGTCGAGCACGACGGCGAGCGGGTTACCCAGATACGGCTGGGCAGTGAACACATCGACTTGGGCGAAGGGGCGAAGCTGGGGCACGAGGAACCTTTCTAGGGTTGAGCGTTATGAAATAGGGAGGTCGAGCACACCGCGCGTAGCGGGGCGCGCCAGGATGGCCGCAAACCAGCGCTCCAGGTGCGGCCAATCAGGCCGCGGCTGGGGCAAGGCGAACCAGCGGTGCACATCGCAGGCCACGGGAATGTCGGCCATGCTGAAGTGCTCGCCGCACATCCAGGTGCGGGTGGCCAAATGGTCGTTGAGCTGGGCCAGGGCCGGCTCGGTGGCGGCGGTGGAGCGGGCAATCACGGTCAGGTCGCGCTTGTCAGCCGGCGTGCGGAACCACTGCAGAAACGCGCCACCACTCTCGCGATTCAGGGTGGTTTGCTGCCAGTCCATCCAGCGCTCGGCGTCAAAGCGTTGCGCCAGGTCCTGAGGGTAGAGCTGTTCGTTGCCGTATTTTGCGCAGAGGTAACGCACGATGGCGTTGCTCTCCCAGAGCGTGAATTCTCCGTCTTGCAGCGTGGGCACTAGCGCATTGGGGTTCATGGCCAGGTATTCGGGGGTTTTGACCACCCCGAAGGCCATGCCCGCATCGCTGCGGGTAAAGGTGACGCCGGTTTCTTGCGCGGCCCATACCACTTTGCGTACGTTGAGCGAACTCAGGCGCCCCCAGATATGGACCGTCATGTTCAGCTCCTTTGGGCGTGGATGGCTTCGGCCAGCGCGGCCACACCGCGGTGGATTTCTTCCACGCTGGGGGTGACAAAGCTCAGGCGCATGGCGCGGGCGTCCGCATTGCCGGCGTAGAAGGGCGCGCCGGGCACAAAGGCCACGCCCTTGTCCACCGCGTGGGGCAGCAGGTGCACGGCGTTCATGCCGGCAGGCAGGCGCGCCCACAAAAACATGCCGCCGGCCGGGGTGTTCCAGGTAAAGGTGCTGTCGGCATTGGCGGAATCCGGCCCTTGCGACTCGGGGAAATGCTTGGCCAGCGCTTCCAGCATCGCGTCGCGCTGGGCTTTGTACAGGCTGCGGATGGTGGGCACGTGGCGGTCCAGGAAACCGTTTTGCATCACCTCAAAAATCAGACGTTGGTTGAAGCCGGGGCTGTGCAGGTCGGCCGCTTGCTTGGCTTGCAAGAGCTTGGGGTACACCGCCTTGGGCGCCACGATAAAGCCCATGCGCAGGCCGGGCGCCAGCACCTTGGAGAACGAGCCGAGGTAGATGCCGCCTTCGGGGTTGCGCGCAGTCAGCGGCGCAGGGGGCGCTTGGTCGAACCACAGGTCGCCATAGGGGTTGTCTTCCATGATGGGCAGGCCGCTGCGGGCGGCTTCTGCGCTGAGGGCTGCGCGGCGCGCCTCGGTCATGCTGCGGCCGGTGGGGTTCTGGAAGTTGGGCAACACATACAAAAAGCGGGCGTCGGCAGACTTGGCAGCCAGGTCGGCAATGTCGATGCCTTCAGCGTCGCTAGCCACGCTCACCACCTTGGGCTCCATGGGAGTGAATGCCATCACCGCGCCCAGGTAGGTGGGGGACTCGACCAGCACCTTGCTGTCTTTGTCGATCAAAATTTTGGCAACCAGGTCCAGGCCCTGCTGCGAGCCGGTGGTGATGAGCACTTGGGCGGGGTCCACATTCCAGGTTACGCCGGCAGCAGCGCTTTGCGCCTTGAGCTGGGCAGCGACCAGTTCGCGCAGGGGGCCGTAGCCTTCAGAGGCCGCATATTGCAGGGCGCCTGCGGGGTCGTCTTTGAGCACCTTGGCGCAGGCGGCTTCAAACTCGGCCACGGGGAATGTTTTGCTGCTGGGCAGGCCGCCGGCAAAGCTGATGATGCCGGGTTTCTCGGTCACTTTGAGGATCTCGCGGATCACCGAGGGGTTCATCTTGGCGGCACGTTCGGCCAGGGTCCAGTGGGTCGTGTTTGTCATGCTTGTCGTCTCTTGAAAAAATTCGGAGTCAGCCCTTGAGCATAGGGTAGAGCGAGGCCACCAGGGCCAGCGCCATCGTGATGTTGAAGATGCGCAGGCGCAGCGGGTCTTGCAGCAGGCCGCGCATGGCCTGCCCGAAGCCTACCCAAAACGCGGAGCACGGGGCACCCATCACCATAAACAGGCCCGCCAGAAGCGCCACTTGGGCCGCGCCGGCGTTGGGCGAGAGGTAGGTGCTCATGCAGGTCACCGCCATGACCCAGGCTTTGGGGTTGATCCATTGAAAAGCCGCCGCAGCCCAAAACCCCATGGGGCGCAAGACGGCCGGATTGCCGGGCTCTGCTGCATGGGTGCCGCTGGTGGGCGCCGGCCGTGCGCTGGCCAGCTTCCAGGCAATCCAGAGCATGTAGGCCGAGCCCAGGTAGCGCAGCACATCGTAAAACTGCGGAAACCGGTCCAGCACCGAGTGCAGCCCCAGGCCCACACACAGCAGCATGAAGGTAAAGCCGAGGTTCACACCCCACAGGTGGCGCTGCGAGCGCCGGAACCCGAAATTCACCCCCGAGGCCATGAGCATGGTGTTGTTGGGCCCCGGTGTGACCGAGCTGACCACGGCAAACAGGCCGGCGGCGAAGAGGGTTTCGGTGTTCATGGCGTGGCCCTTGGCAGGTCGGTGGGGCTGGCCCGGGGTGCAGGTGGGGGCACGGGGCTGGAGGCAAACCGCTTGCCGATGAACACGGTAGCCACCACGGCCAGTGCAAAGCCCACCGTCATCAGGTCCAGCGACTCGCCCAAAAGGGGGATGGCCGCCAGAATGCTCAAAAACGGTTGCAGCAGTTGCACCTGGCTCACTTTGAGCGTGCCACCCAGCGCCAGCCCGCGGTACCAGGCAAAGAAGCCTGCCCACATGGAGAACACGCCCACATAGCCCAGCGCCCACCAGGAGCTGGTGCGAACTGCCTGCTCCGGCCAGGTGAGCCAGGCACCCGGCAGGGTGACGGGCAGCGCCAGCACACACACCCAGCAAATGACCTGCTCGGCACCCAGCGTGGGGGTGATTTTGGCGCCATACACATAACCCAGCGCGGCAGACACCACGGCGCCCAGCATCAGCACATCGCCCCACTCAAGGGCCAGGCCCGGGCCATGCTGCGTGGCGCGGTAGAGCGAAAAGCCCAC
>JAIXVK010000100.1 GCA_027483085.1 Comamonadaceae bacterium
AGGTGCGCCTCTTCTTTGGGCTCGTGCATGCGCCCGGCGCCGATCACCAGTATGCGTTCTGCTCCTAAATGGATAGCAGGTGCCACCGGCGCACTTTGGCGCATGGAGCCGTCGCCAAAATACTCATCTCGCCCGTTGATGTGCAACTGCGTGGCCGGAAACACAAACGGGATCGCGCTGGATGCGAGCAGGTGTGCATGGGTGATCCGGTCCCGGACGGCGAATCGCTGGGTTCGGAACCAGGGCATGAGGCGCCTGTCACCTTCAAAAAAGGTCACGTGATCGCCGGTGCTGTAGCTTGACGCCGTGACCGCCAGCGCCTGCAAATGCCCTTGGCGCACCAGTTCCGGCAAGCGGTCCAGCGGCACCAGACCCTGCAAAAGTTCACCCAAAGGGCTGTTGTCCAGCAGAGAGCGGGGTTTGACGCGGCGCCATTTGGCCAGCACCCAACCCAGCGAGAGCAAAGTCATCCAGGTCGCGCCTGAGCGCAACATACTCAGGTGGTCTGCGCGATACACATCGTGTGCATGGAAGTTTTGCCAGGTGTGCGCGATCTTGCGGACTGTGCCATCGAAATCATCCGACCCGCAGGCCAAGGCCGACGCATTGATGGCGCCGGCAGAAGTGCCTGCAATGATGGGGAAGGGGTTGGGTTGCCAGCCGGCACCGCAGGCCAGCCGCAAGTCGGCAATGGCTTCCAGGACTCCGACCTGGTAGGCGGCGCGCGCGCCTCCGCCGGTCAGCAGCAGGCCGGTCATGGGTACGGTGGACATGGCAGCGCTCATGCTCTTCATTATGAAAAGCCCACCGGACTTGTAAATAGCAAAGTGTGCGGGGTTAACCCTTGATTGGTGGCACAGACTTTGCACCTTGGGCAGCGGCGGGTATGCCCCCTTGGATAGACTCGCCCGATTCAGGAGTTTTTATGGCGTTTACCGAACAAGACATTACCCAGGCCCTGCAGAGCCTGATCGACCCGAACACCGGCGCGACGTTTGCCAGCGCCAAAGCTTTCAACAACATCAAAGTACAAGGCGCTGACGTGCAGCTGGACCTGGAGCTGGGCTACCCCGCCAAGAGCCAATGGCCCGCGCTGGTGGCACTGGTCAGCGAGACCGCGCGCACCGTGGCTGGCGTCGGTGCTGTGACTGTGAGCCCCAAGCTCCACATCGTGCCCCATGCGGTGCAGCGCGGTGTGCAGTTGCTGCCGGGTGTGAAAAACATTGTGGCCGTGGCATCCGGCAAAGGCGGTGTGGGCAAGAGCACCACCGCAGCCAACTTGGCGTTGGCCTTGGCCGCCGAGGGCGCGCGGGTGGGTTTGCTCGATGCAGACATTTACGGCCCCAGCCAACCCATGATGATGGGCATTGAAGGCCGCCCCGACACAACCGATGGCAAAACCATGGAGCCCATGGAGAACCATGGCGTGCAGGTCATGTCGATTGGCTTTTTGGTCGATGGCGACCAGGCCATGATCTGGCGCGGTCCCATGGCTACCCAAGCGCTGGAGCAGTTGCTGCGCCAGACCAACTGGAAAGACCTCGATTACCTGATCGTTGACATGCCCCCCGGCACAGGTGATATCCAGCTCACCCTGAGCCAGCGCGTACCACTGACCGGCGCAGTGGTGGTGACCACGCCGCAGGACATTGCCTTGTTGGATGCCAAAAAGGGCATCAAGATGTTCGAGAAGGTCGGTGTGCCGATTCTCGGCATCGTCGAAAACATGGCGGTTCACGTGTGTAGCAACTGCGGCCATGTGGAGCACATTTTCGGAGCCGATGGTGGCAAGAAAATGGCGGCCGGCTATGGCATGGATTACCTGGGCGCCTTGCCCTTGGCTTTGCACATCCGTGAGCAAGCAGACGGCGGCACCCCGACGGTAGTGGCTGCACCTGAGAGCGAAGTAGCGGGCCTCTACAAGGGCATTGCCCGCCAGGTAGCGATCAAAATCGCGGCGCAAACCAAAGACTTTTCGAGCAAGTTCCCCACGATCACTATCAGCAAGAACAGCTAATAGCGCGGCGTTGGCATGAATCTGCTTTCGTCTCTGCGCTATCTGGTGGCTCTGGATGAGCACCGGCATTTCGCGCGGGCTGCACAGGCCTGCCACATTACCCAGCCCGCACTCTCCAATGCCCTGAGGGCATTGGAAGAAGAGTTTGCAGTGGTCATCGTGCGCCGCGGCCGAACCTTTGTGGGTTTCACCCCCGAGGGCGACAAAGTGCTGGACTCCGCCCGCCGCATGTTGCACGAGCACAAGGTGCTTGCCCAATCTTTGCGCAGCACGGTGGACCAGCCTGCGGGCCGTTTTGTGGTGGGGGCAGTGCCGACGGCGGTGCCTATCGCCGCGCGGTTTGCTGCCATGCTCCATGCCCGGCACCCGGAGCTGATGCCGGTGGTGCTTTCGCTGAGTTCCAGCGAGCTTGAAAAGCGGCTGGAAAGCTTGTCCATCGATCTGGCGCTGGGTTACACCGAGCGCATGGATTTGCGGGCGGTGCAGCTGACGGCGTATCCGCAATACAACGAACACTACTTTTTGTTACGAAAATCCCGGACCCCGCATGCGTTCGAATTGCAGATCGCGGCGCCGGAATCCTGGCTACAGGCGTCCGAGGTTTCTCTGTGCCTCTTGACCCCTGAAATGCACAACCGCACCATCGTGGATGCCTCGTTTGCGGCGGCCGGCTGCACCCCTAAAGTGGTGATGGAAACCAACTCCATTTTGACCATGGCCCTCAGCGTCGTGGCAGGCCAGGTGTGCAGCGTCATGCCCGGCGCGCTGGTGTCCACAGTTCGCGGCTACCGGGAGTTGGAGGCTGTGCCCTTGGTGAGCCCTCAAGTGCTCACCCCCATCAGCTTTATGGCGCAGACGGCGGTGCGGCCATCACGCGCCATGGAAGCAGCACTGCAACTGGCCCAAGACAGTGCTTGGTTGCGCCATGTCGCGACGCATACGGGACTTTTAACCGCCTTTTAATTTGATTTGAATCAAGAAAATTGGTGTACAAACTGTGATTTTTAAAGTCTTAAAACTTGCAGGGTCATTGGGTGTTGGACCGGCCATTGCAATCACAGAGAGTGACTCCCATGCGCTTGTTCAATGGCCCCCAGCGGCGTGTCAATGCCGCTGCCCGAAAGTTTGCTGCAAGCCTGAGCGGTAGCTTTTCGCTGGACCCGCATGCGCGGATCGATGTGCAAGGGCGCTCCACGCCGGCTCTGCGCAACGGGGCTCGCACCCTCAACATGGACTTCGCGCTGGCCGATGAGTTTACCCGCGCGACTGGCCTGGTCGCCACGGTGTTTGCAAGGGATGGCAGCGACTTTTTCCGCGTCACAACCTCGATTCGCAAGCAGGATGGTGAGCGCGCGATTGGCACCCCGCTGGACCGCTCGCAGCCCGCCTACACCGACGTGCTGCAAGGCCGCTCCCATACCGGCTACGCGATTGTTTTCGGCAAGCAATACCTCACCCGCTACGAGCCGATCAAGGATGGCCAAGGGCAGGTGATTGGAGTGTTGTTTGTTGGCTTGGATGTGACATCGTCGCCGGGCATGGGGCTGGCAGCATCGATGGCCTGGCGTGTCTCATCGGTCTACGGTGGGGTGGAGCTGCTGTACCTTGCGGCGAACGGTCAGCTTGGAAACCTCCAGGAAATGGGCATGAGCGGCTTCATGCTCGCGCTGCTGTGGGTGACCACTTACAGCCTGATGAATCACTACGTGGCCCAGCCCTTGAAGGCCGGTCACTCCGCCTCGCAGCGGATGGCCTCGGGCGATCTGACACGGCAGGTCCATGTCGGCACTAGCGACGACATCGGGCAAGTGCTGATGGCCATGAACAGTATCAACGTGGGGTTGACCCTGCTGATCGGCAAAGTGCGCAATGCCTCTGATGTGGTCGCTATGGGCACCAACGAAATCGCCGATGGCAATGTCGATTTGGCCAACCGCACCGAAAAGCAAGCCGGCGAGGTGAATGCCGCCGCGAGTGCAGTGCATCAACTCACCAGCACCGTGGCCCAAACGGCAGAGCAGACCCACAAAGTCAACCAGTTGGTCACCAGCGTGGCGGGCGTTGCCAGCAGCGGCAGCCAGGTGGTGCAGGATGTGGTGAGCACCATGGGGCAAATATCCACCAGTGCCAACAAGATCAACGACATCATTGCCTTGATTGAAGGCATCGCTTTTCAAACCAACATCCTGGCCCTGAACGCAGCAGTCGAAGCCGCCCGCGCTGGCGAGCAGGGGCGGGGATTCGCCGTCGTGGCCTCAGAGGTCCGCAACCTCGCCAAGCGTTCGTCTACGGCAGCTCACGAAATCAAGGACCTGATTGCAGCCTCGGTGAGCAACGTATCTGCGGGCAGCCAGCTCGTGGAAAAGACCCGCGAGTCGATGGAGGAAATCACCTCGTCTATTGCCGAGGTGGTCCGCTATATCGAGGGCATCGCTCACGCCAGCCAGGAGCAGAGTGCCGGCATCGAGAGTGTGAACCGGAGCATTTCAGAAATCGACCAGATGACGCAGCAAAACGCCGCGCTGGTCGAAGAGGCCGCCGCTGCCGCCATGCGCATGCGTGATCAATCCCACACGTTGACGGATGCCGTCAACACTTTCAAGACCCCTACATAAATGCTGCGCAGCAGCATTTATTTTTTGAATCAATGCATGTGATGAATCCATTGGACTCATCCGGCTTGAACGGTGACACTGCGCCCGCCCCGTTGGACAGCGGTGGGTCAGTGTTTCTCTAAACCCCGAAGGAGACTTAATGTCTGGAATTCTCGACAAGGAACGGATCATCGCTGGTCCCGGCTTTAATCGTTGGCTGGTACCGCCTGCCGCTCTCGCTATTCACTTGTGCATCGGCATGGCTTATGGCTTTTCCGTGTTCTGGTTGCCACTCTCCAAAGCGCTGGGCATCAAAGAAGCCATCAAGTGCGGCCCCGAAGTAGGTTTTTGGGCACAGCTCTTCACCACCAACTGCGACTGGCAAATCTCCACCCTCGGTTGGATGTACACCCTGTTCTTCGTGTTGCTGGGTTCCAGCGCTGCGATCTGGGGCGGTTGGCTTGAGCGTTCGGGCCCCCGCAAGGCAGGCGTGGTGTCGGCGGTGTGCTGGTGCGGCGGTATGTTGATTTCCGCCCTCGGTATCTACACCCACCAGTTCTGGCTCATGTTGTTGGGCTCCGGTGTCATCGGCGGTATCGGTTTGGGCTTGGGGTACATCTCCCCCGTGTCCACACTGATCAAGTGGTTCCCAGACCGTCGTGGCATGGCCACCGGCATGGCGATCATGGGCTTTGGTGGCGGTGCCATGATCGGCTCCCCCCTCGCGGCTGACTTGATGAAGTATTTCGCCACCCCCACTGACATGGGCGTGATGCAGACCTTCGTGGTGATGGCGCTGATTTACTTCGTGTTCATGATGGCAGGTGCCTTCGGCTACCGCGTGCCTGAAACCGGCTGGAAGCCCGCAGGCTGGAACCCCCCACCCGCGCAAGTCAACAACGCCATGATCACCCAAAAGCACGTGCATGTGAAAAAGGTCTGGGGCATTCCCCAGTTCTGGCTCATCTGGATGGTGTTGTGCATGAACGTGAGTGCCGGTATCGGCGTGATCGGCATGGCTTCCCCCATGTTGCAAGAAGTGTTCGGTGGCACCTTGATCGGTGTGCAAGCCAAGTTCGGCGAGCTCGACAAAGCCCAGTTGGCAGCGATTGCCACCGTGGCGGCCGGCTTTACTGCGCTGCTCTCGTTGTTCAACATTGGCGGCCGCTTCTTCTGGGCCAGCTTGTCCGACAAGATGGGTCGCAAGATCACCTACATCGTGTTTTTCGTGTTGGGCGGCCTGATGTACTTCAGCGTTCCCGGCAGCGCAGCCGCAGGCAGCATCGTGCTCTTCGTGGGTGCTTTCTGTGTGATTTTGAGTATGTACGGCGGCGGCTTCGCCACAGTGCCTGCGTATCTTGCTGACTTGTTCGGTACCCAGATGGTGGGCGCGATCCACGGCCGTCTTTTGACTGCATGGGCGACTGCCGGCGTGTTGGGTCCAGTGGTGGTGAACTACATGCGCGAATACCAGCTCGGCCTGGGCATTCCGCGTGAGCAGGTTTACAACCAGACCATGTACATCCTGGTGGGCATGTTGGTGGTGGGTCTGATCTGCAACCTGCTGGTTCGTCCGCTGGACAACAAGTGGTTCATGACCGACGCCGAGTTGGCTGCTGAAAAGAAGCTGGCCCACGAACGTGCTGCCGCTTCTGAAGTCGGTACCAGCACTGGCGGTGCAGACACGATCCCGACCTGGGTGGTGGCATTTGCTTGGGCGGCCGTGGGCCTGCCTTTGGCATGGGGCGTGTACCGCACCTTGCTGAGCGTTGCCAAGTTCTTCGCTTAACGTTCCTAGAACCTCAATAGGAACGCCATGACACCACCCGGCCTCCCCCCGCAGGCCTCCGCCGCGGCGGAGGGCCGGGTGTTGCCAGGCGTAGCGCCTCAAGCGCGCGACCTGTTGACTGAGTCTGCCCCCGCGGCCTGTGCCGCTGCTTTGACGCTGTCTGACATCACCGCGCTGGTGCTGGCAGGCGGCCGTGGCATGCGCATGGGCGGGGTGGACAAGGGCTTGCAGCCCTTCCAGGGGGTGCCCCTTGTGCATCAGGCCTTGCAGCGCCTCGCTGCGCAACAAGCCGGTGTGCTGGCGGGCGTCATCGTGAATGCCAACCGCAACCCGAATACCTACCTCGCTCTGGGCGAAGCCAGTTTTGGTGCCGGGCAGGTGCAGGTCGTACCCGACCGCGATACCGATTTTTCAGGCCCCTTGGCCGGCTTTCAGGCCGGGCTGGACGTGTGCGCCACCCCGTTGATGCTCACCGTGCCTTGCGATAGCCCGTTGTTCCCGCTGGATCTGGCGCAGCGCTTGTTGGCCGCTCTGGTGCAGACCGGTGCCGACCTCGCAGTGGCAGTGGCCCCCGAGACCGGGCGCGATGGCCAGGTGGCCTTGCGCAGCCAGCCGGTGTTTTGTTTGATGCGCACCTCTTTGGCCCCCAGCCTGCACGACTATCTGCGCAGCGGTGGTCGCAAGGTAGAGGCCTGGGCCACCAGTGTCCAAGGGGTGCAGGTTTCTTTCGATGCGCCGGGCGACGACCCGCGCGCTTTTGCCAATGCCAATACGCTGGACGAATTGCGCCAGCTCGAATCCTGATGCACACGCTGGACGATATCGCCCGCACCCTTCAGGGTTACGACCCGCAGGCCTTGCGCATGGCGGATGCCACTACGTTTATCGACCGCTTGGTAGCGCCCGTGCAGGGTACCGAGGTCTTGCCGCTGCGCCAGTGCTTGGGCCGCGTGCTGGCCGAAGATTTGGTGTCCGGCATGGCCGTACCCGCGCACGACAACTCTGCGATGGACGGCTTTGCGTTCAACGGTGCAGCGCTCGCAGGCCAGAGCACCGTGACTCTGCGCATCGCCGGCACCGCACTCGCCGGCAAAGCGTGGGCCGGTAGCTTGCAACCCGGCGAATGCCTCAGGGTGATGACCGGTGCCCTTTTGCCCGCTGGCTTGGACACCGTGGTACCCCATGAAATGACCACCGTGGAAGGTGATCAAGTCCAACTTCCCGCCGGCCGTTTGCGTGCCGGAGACAACCGCCGCCTGCGCGGTGAAGACTTGCAGCTCGGTGGCGTGGCGCTATCAAAAGGAGAGCTGCTTGCGCCTGCTGCGCTTGGGCTAGCGGCCAGTTTGGGCCTGCAAAGCCTGGCAGTGGTGCGCCGGCTGAAGGTGGCCTACCTTTCTACC
>JAIXVK010000035.1 GCA_027483085.1 Comamonadaceae bacterium
CATGGCGGTATTGCTGTGGGCCTGAATGGGCTTGCCGGCCAACTCACACAAGTAGGCAGCGCGCTTCAGGGGATCTTTTAAGCGCTGGTAGGCCTCGTTAATCCTAACGGACCATTGCAAAGCTACCCGCTGGGCTGCGGGGCCATGAGACGCAAATTTATCCGGATGGGCTTCCCTCTGAAGCTCCTTCCAGCGCGCATCGATGGAGGCACGATCCTGCGCGAATGCCCTCGTCAAACCGAAGAGGGCAAAGTCATCGTCTTGCAGGTTCACACTCGGAAGGACTCACCACACCCGCACTTGTCGCGCTCGTTGGGGTTATTGAAGCGAAAACCTTCGTTCAAACCCTCGCGGACAAAATCCAGCTGGGTACCGTCAATGTAGGCAAAGCTCTTGGGGTCGACCAGGACTTTCACGCCATGGCCTTCAAACACGATATCTTCCGGCGCCAACTCATCCACGTACTCCAGCTGATACGCCAGTCCGGAGCAGCCTGTGGTCTTTACGCCCAAGCGCACCCCCACTCCCTTTCCACGTTTGGTCAGGTAGCGGGTCACGTGGCGCGCAGCGGCCTCTGTCAGGGTGACGGCCATATCAGTTCAGGTGCTTTTTCTTGTAGTCGTCCACGGCTGCTTTGATCGCGTCTTCCGCAAGGATAGAGCAATGGATCTTGACAGGTGGGAGCGCCAACTCTTCAGCGATCTGGCTGTTTTTCAGGGCCGCAGCCTCGTCCAGCGTTTTACCCTTGACCCATTCGGTCACCAGGGAGCTGGACGCAATCGCAGAGCCGCATCCGTAGGTTTTGAATCGTGCATCTTCGATCACACCGGTCTCGGCGTTCACTTTGATTTGCAATTTCATCACGTCACCACAGGCGGGCGCACCCACCATGCCAGTACCCACCGAGTCATCGCCCTTGTCAAAGGAGCCTACGTTGCGGGGGTTTTCGTAGTGATCAACGACTTTGTCTGAATATGCCATTTGCTATACCTCGTAACTTTGATCAGTGCGCCGCCCACTGGATAGTGGACAGGTCAATACCTTCTTTGTACATGTCCCACAGCGGGCTCAAATCACGCAGCTTGGCCACGTTTTGCTTGATGGTGTCGACCGCATAGTCGATGTCCGCCTCGGTGGTCCATCGACCAATCGTCATGCGCAAGCTGCTGTGCGCCAACTCATCGCTGCGCCCCAGAGCGCGCAACACATAGCTGGGCTCCAAGGAGGCGGAAGTACAAGCCGAGCCACTGGAGACTGCCAAGCCCTTGATACCCATGATCAAGGACTCGCCTTCCACATAGTTGAAGCTCATGTTCAAGTTATGGGGAACGCGCTTTTCTTTGTGACCGTTGATAAAGACTTGCTCAATGCCTTCCAAGCCAGCCAACATGCGGTCATGCAGGGCCTTGATTCGCTTGTTTTCTTCATGCATCTCGGCCTTGGCAATGGCGTACGCCTCGCCCATGCCCACGATCTGGTGGGTAGGCAAGGTGCCACTGCGCATACCGCGCTCATGGCCACCGCCGTGCATTTGGGCTTCCAGACGGATGCGCGGCTTGCGACGAACAAACAAGGCACCAATACCCTTAGGGCCGTAGGTCTTGTGGGAGGTCAGGCTCATCAAATCGATGGGCAACTGGGTCATGTCAATGTCCACGCGGCCGGTAGCCTGCGCTGCATCCACATGGAAAATCACGCCCTTTTCGCGGCACGCGTTGCCCAAAGCCACGACGTCCTGGATCACGCCGATCTCGTTATTCACAAACATCACACTCGCCAGAATGGTATCGGGGCGGATGGCGGCTTTGAACGTATCGAGGTTGACCAAACCATCGTCCTGCACATCAAGGTAGGTGACTTCAAACCCTTGGCGCTCCAGCTCGCGGCAAGTGTCCAGCACCGCCTTGTGCTCGGTTTTCACAGTGATGATGTGCTTGCCTTTGGTCTTGTAGAACTGTGCGGCACCCTTGATTGCAAGGTTGTTGGACTCGGTAGCACCCGAGGTCCACACAATTTCACGAGGATCCGCACCGATCAAGGATGCGACTTGCTCGCGGGCCTTCTCGACAGCAGCTTCGGCCTCCCAGCCCCAAGCGTGGCTCCTGGATGCCGGATTGCCAAAATGGTTACGCAGCCAAGGGACCATGGCATCCACCACCCGCTCGTCGCAGGGGTTGGTTGCGCTGTAGTCCATGTAGATCGGGAAATGAGGTGTTGTGTCCATAGCTGGCTCGGTGCTGGCTGCAGTAAAAAATCAGGATTTTGAGAAGGCATTACCCAAGGCAAACACCGAATTCGGCGCATTCACCCGAATCGGCTTAACCACTGGCATTGCAGAAATTGCGCGCTTGATGCTCGGCTTGTCTTCGATTTGCAAACCCTTGGCGAGTTGATCATCCACCAGCTTTTGCAGTGTGACTGAATCCAAAAACTCCACCATACGGGTGTTCAAAGAGGCCCAGAGGTCGTGCGTCATGCAACGTGCGCCTTCCCCCAAGCAGTTTTCTTTGCCGCTGCATTGGGTGGCGTCGATCGGCTCGTCTACCGACG
>JAIXVK010000229.1 GCA_027483085.1 Comamonadaceae bacterium
ACAAAGTGCTGGCCAGTGACAACGGCTACAAGTACAGCACGCAGGAGGTGGAGTTCCAGATCGAGAGCTACTTGCGCTACCAGGGCGACAAGTTTGCGGAGTACTTTGACGCTAACACCTACCTGCTGATCACCCGCGCGCTCGATTACTTTGACCCGGCCAAAGCCTCAGGTGGCGACCTGAGCCAGGCCCTGGCCCGCACGCGCGCCAAATTCCTGTTGGTGAGCTTTACGACCGATTGGCGCTTCAGCCCCCAACGCAGCCGCGAGGTGGTGAAGGCCTTGCTGGACAACAAGCGCGACGTGAGCTACGCCGAAATCGACGCGCCCCACGGTCATGATGCCTTTTTGCTCGATGACGCCCGTTACATGAGCGTGATGCGCTCTTATTTCGATAGCATTTCACTAGGTTCGAAGGTGGCCGTATGACAGATATCAACACCTTGCACGCGATTGCCAGTTTGGTGCCTCAAGGCTCGCGCGTGCTGGACCTCGGTTGCGGCGACGGCGCCTTGCTGGACCACCTGCAGCGCGAGCGCGGCTGCAGCGGTTATGGCGTAGAGCTGGACGATGCCAATGTGCTGGCCTGCGTGAAGCGCGGCGTGAATGTGCTGCAGCTCAACCTTGACCAAGGCTTGACCGTGTTTGAGGACGCCAGCTTCGATGTAGTGCTGCAGATCGACACCCTGCAACACCTGCGCAACGCCGAGACCATGTTGCGTGAAACCGCTCGCGTGGGCCGGGTCGGTATCGTGGCATTCCCCAACTTTGCGCATTGGCCCAACCGCCTGAGCATCTTGCAGGGGCGTATGCCGGTGACCAAGCGCCTGCCTTACCAGTGGTACGACACGCCCAACATCCGCGTGGGCACCCATGCGGACCTCGAGGTATTGGCAGCGCGCAATGGATTGCGCGTGTTGGATAGTTTTGGCTTGCAGGACGGTCGCACGGTGCGTTGGTTGCCGAACTTGCGGGCCGGCACTTCGGTGTACAAATTGGCGCGTTAGTGCGACTTTTTGCGGGTAAGCCAGCGGCTGTAGGGGGTGGCGCGCATGGCATGATGGATGCTTGGCTTAATTTGCAGCAGGAGCTCCATGAACGCCCGCGTTCCCTCGTCCGTTTTCGATACCGCCCAAGCCCTTGACCACGTCAGCGCAGCTTGGGATCAGGACATCGTCCACCGCCTGACCGATTACATCCGCATCCCGGCCAAGTCGCCGATGTTTGACCCCGACTGGGCTTCGTCTGGCTTGCTCGATACCGTGGTGCGCAACACCGCCCAGTGGATCGAAGCCCAGAAAGTACCCGGCCTGACGCTGGAAGTCATTCGCCTCGAGGGCCGCACTCCAGTCCTGTTTTTCGAAGTCGAGGCCAGTGGTGGCGAAGCCGGCGAACAGCCGGCCTCCGGCCAGACGGTGCTGATGTATGGCCATTTGGACAAGCAGCCCGAGTTCTCCGGCTGGCGCAACGACCTCGGACCTTGGACTCCCAAATATGAGAACGGCAAGCTCTATGGCCGTGGTGGTGCGGACGACGGCTATGCCGCGTATGCCGCCATTGCCGCCCTGCAAGCACTCAAGGCCCAAAAACTGCGCCACCCGCGCATCGTCGGTTTGATTGAGACCTGCGAAGAAAGCGGTTCTTACGACCTGCTGCACTATGTGGATGCGCTCAAGCCCCGGCTGGGCGAGGTCGGGCTGGTGGTCTGCCTGGACTCCGGTGCCGGCAATTACGACCAGCTCTGGCTGACCAACAGCCTGCGCGGCATGGCCAGCGGGGTGTTGAAAGTGGAAATTCTGACCGAGGGCATTCACTCGGGGGATGCCAGTGGCTTGGTGCCGTCCAGCTTCCGCATCCTGCGCCAGGTGCTGGACCGGTTAGAAGACAGCAAGACCGGCCACCTGTTGCCCTCCAACTTCCATTGCGAGGTGCCAGTGCAGCGTATGCAGCAGGCCCAAGCAACCGCAGCAATATTGGGTGACGAGCTCTTCAAGCGCTTTCCGTGGGCCCACTACGACTGCGGTGGCGCCACCACGTTCGCGCTGCCCACGACCTCCGACCCGCTGGAAGCCCTGCTCAAGCGCACCTGGCAGCCAACCCTGAGCGTGACCGGCGCCGATGGGTTTCCGGATATCCAAAATGCGGGCAATGTGCTGCGACCCTACACCGCGTTCAAGCTGAGTCTGCGTCTGCCGCCCTTGGTGGAAGCTTCTGCTGCGGTCCAAGAACTCAAGGCGCTCTTGGAAGACAACGCGCCCTACCAGGCCAAGGTGACTTTTGAAGGCCTGTCCAGCGCAACCGGCTGGAATGCGCCCGATACCGCTCCCTGGTTTGACGCGGCACTGAACGATGCTTCGAATGCGCATTTCGGTGCGCCTTGCGGCCATATCGGTCAAGGCGGCACGATCCCGTTGATGAACATGCTCTCCAAGGGCTTTCCCAAGGCGCAGATGATGGTCTGCGGCGTACTGGGACCCAAGAGTAACGCCCATGGTCCCAACGAGTTTTTGCATGTACCCTACGCGAAAAAACTCACAGCAGCGGTAGCGCAAGTGATCTCCCGATTCCCTTGAACAGGCAGGAACGCATGGCCTCTGATTCGACTCTCAGCACATTTACCGCCAATGACGGTGACAACTTGGCCGTGCAGGACTGGCCGTTGGAGCCCGGTGTTCCTGTGCGCGGTGTGGTGCTCATCGTGCATGGCTTGGGCGAGCATGCGGGCCGCTACCAGCATGTCGCGGAGCAGCTGAATCAATGGGGCTTTGCAGTTCGCGGCTATGACCAATGTGGCCATGGTGAAAGCTCCGGCCTGCCCGGTAGCTTGCGGTCGGATACACGGCTTCTGGATGACTTGGCCGATCTCGTGGACTCCACGCGGGCACGCTTCAAACCCGGCACGCCTTTGATTGTGCTGGGGCACAGCATGGGTGGCTTGGTCGCAGGCCGCTTTGTCTCGTTGGGGCTGCGCAAGATCGATGCCTTGGTGCTGTCTTCGCCGGCCTTCAACCCCGGCATGAATGCATTTCAAAAATTTCTGGTCTCGGTATTGCCCAAAATCCTGCCCAATTTGCGGGTGGGCAATGGCCTGAATGCGGCGCACATCTCGCACGACCCTGCTGTGGTCCGCGCGTACCTGGAAGACCGGCTGGTGCATGACCGTATCTCGGCGCGTCTGGCGCAATTCATTGCGACGCAAGGCGAGGCGACCTTGCAGGCAGCGCCCTCATGGACCGTTCCCACGCTCTTGATGTATGCCGGGGATGATCGTCTGGTCAACCCCCAAGGCAGCCGCGACTTTGCTGCTGCAGCTCCCGCGTCTTTGGTGAAGTCGGTCTGTTTTGACGGTTTTTTCCATGAGATTTTCAATGAGCCTGATGCCACGCCGGTTTTTAATACCTTGCGTGATTGGCTGGACAAGCGCTTTTGACGTGCAGGGACCGTGTTGATCGCGTGGCTTTTTAACCCCTCCGTCGGATGAACTTTCTTCTCACACGGTGGCGGCGTTTGCGTTTGCGCGTGCGCAAGGGCATGCCTTTGCGCTACACCATGATGGTCGTGGTGGTGGTGGGTGTCTTGCTGCCAGCGCTCTTGCTCTTGGCGTTGGAGCAGCGGATTTCAGAAAAGTCCCAGCAGGCGCTTTTGACCCAGAGCGAAACAGCGCTGATGAAAATCGGCAGTGTGTCTATCGCGGAACCGATGTGGGTCGTTGACCGGGTGGCGCTGGATGCTGCGGCCGTGCGATTGCTGGAGAGCCCGCAGATCGTGGCGGTCCGCATTGAAGACGGTCTTGCCAATACCCCGGTTCTGGAGCGGGTGCGTGCCGATTTCACCGGTGACCTGGATCGCGATACCGCCGGTGCCCGGTTAAGCCGCCGTGCGCAAGCGGTGATGCGCAACGGCGAGTCCCTGGGGACGCTGGTGCTGTGGTTTGACGCCGACTACGGGCGAGGTCTGCTGCAGGCGCGGCGCGACCAGATGTTGGTTTTGGTGTTGCTCCAGACCCTCGCGATTTTGGCGGTGTTGATGCCGATTCTGGTCACCCGGGTGTTGCGTCCTATCGAGCGCTTGAAAGAGCATGCCAGTGCCTTGCTGGACCACAACCTTGACGCCCCAGCCGCTCAACTTTTTGTCTGGCGCAGGCACGATGAGCTCGGCTTGCTGGGCCGGCATTTGGGTCGGGTGCAGGAAGAGTTGCGCGAGCTGTTCATGCAGTTGGGCAAGAAAAATGCACAGTTACAGCAAATGGCGTTTTACGACCAGTTGACGGGTCTGCCCAACCGCTCGCTGTTTATTGACTTGGTGCAGCGCGAAATGCTGGCGGCAGAGCGCAATGGCCAGCACTTCGGGATTTTCTTTATCGACCTGGATCGCTTCAAGGCGGTCAACGATTCAATGGGGCATGCCGCGGGCGATGCCTTGCTGATCGAAGTCGCGCGCCGGTTGCGCGAGGTGCTGCGCGAAGTCGATGTTGTATGCCGCCAAAGCGGAGACGAATTCCTGGTGCTGGTGCGGGATATCGACCACTGGGAGTCGCTAGGAGAGTTGGCACAGCGCATCTTGCGGGTGGTGGAAGCGCCGGTGGTTTTGGCGCAGATACCGGTCAAGGTGTCGGCCAGTATGGGGATTGCCTTGTTTCCTGAGGATGGCCGGGATTTTGAAACGTTGGTTAAAAATGCGGATATCGCGGTCTACCAAGCCAAGACATTGGGCCGGGCCCGCTACAGTTTTTATCACTCGGAGTTGAACTCGCGATTGCTGGCCAACCTGGAACTCGAGCAAGAGCTTGCCTATGCGATCGACCATAACCAGCTGGTGCTGCACTACCAACCACAAGTAGATGCTTCCGGCGGTCAACTGGTTGCGGTGGAAGCCCTGGTCCGCTGGCAGCACCCTACCCGCGGCCTCTTGTATCCGGCCCAATTTATCGGTTTGGCCGAGGAGTCCGGACAAATTGCGGAAATGGGTGTCTGGACCTTGCGCGAGGCCTGCCGCCAACTCGCAGACTGGACCGCGCGTGGAATCATGGTCGGCAATATGGCGGTGAACGTGTCGGCGCTGGAGTTCCGCGATCACCGCTTGCTGGACAGTTTGCAAGCCGCCTTGGAAGCCAGCGGCGTGCCGCCGCAGCGCCTGGAGATCGAGATCACCGAAAGCGTCTTGATGGCGGAGACGGAAACCAGCCAACGCATCATTGAGCGCTTGCGTCAGATCGGTGTCGGCATTGCGATTGATGACTTCGGCACGGGTTACTCGTCGTTGGCTTATCTCAAGCGTTTGCGCCCCCACCAACTCAAAATTGACCGTTCGTTCGTGAATGACACCGAAACCGACAGCGACTCGCGTGCCATCGTCAAGGGCGTCATAGGGCTTGCGAACGCCTTGGGGCTGAATGTGGTGGCTGAAGGGGTGGAAACCGCCGAGCAGCAGCAGTTCTTGATCGAAGCGGGCTGCCACACCTTGCAGGGGTATTTCATTGCCAAGCCCTTAAGTGTGGATGCTTTGGAAGACTGGCTCCGCAAGCGCACAGCATAAATTTACACAGGGAGAAACAGGATGAATAAATTAACCAAAACATCCGCAGACACATCGTTTGTTTTTACAGCACTCGTGCTGGCCGCACTCAGTGCGTCGCCGGCTGCAGTGCATGCTGCGGGTACTGTGAACAGTACGTTTGAAGCCAGACCCATGGTGCAAGGCGTGCCCTTGCAGCTCAACGGTGCGGGTACTCGCTACCGCGCGATTTTCAAGGTCTATGACATGGCTTTGTACACCCCCGCCAAGGTGAATACGCCGGAGTCCTTGATCGCCATGCAGGGCCCCAAGCGCTTGAGTTTTGTTGCCTTGCGCGATTTGCCGGGGACTGATTTGGGCTTGGCTTTCATCAAAGGCTTGACCAACAACTCACCAGCAGAACTGGTTCAAAAACATACCGCTTCGAGCACCCGGTTGATTGAGATTTTCTCGGGCAAGGCGAAGCTGTCGGCGGGTGACACCTTTGCGATGGAGTTCGTACCGGGCAAAGGCACGACCTTTTATATTCAAGGACAAGCGCAGGGTGCACCGATCGGCGATGC
>JAIXVK010000618.1 GCA_027483085.1 Comamonadaceae bacterium
CCAGCCTGAAGACAGCTTGTCCGCTGCATTGGCAGTGCTGCCTCGCCCTTGGGTGTTTACCAATGGTGTTTTCGATGTTTTGCATCGCGGGCATGTGCTGTATCTCGCACAGGCCCGTGCCTTGGGCGGTAGCTTGATTGTGGCGCTCAACACGGACGCATCGGTGCGCAGATTAGGCAAGGGCGATGACCGCCCCTTAAACGCGGAGGCGGATCGTGCGGCCGTCATGGCGAGTCAAGGCGCTGTGGACTTGGTCACCTGGTTTGCCGAGGACACGCCAGAGGCCCTGATCGCCCGCATCCGCCCGGATATCCTGGTGAAGGGCGGCGATTACGACATGTCGGTTCTGCCCGAAACCCGCTTGGTGGAGTCGTGGGGCGGGCGGGCACAGGCTTTGCCGTTTGTCAGTGGTTACTCCACTACTGGTTTGGTAAAAAAGATACGGGCAAGCGCCTCGTAAGACGCTAGTGCCAACGCGCATCAAGTCCCGAACACGTGTCCCCACAGTGCAAGGCCCGCAGCCTGTTCAGCCGGTAGCGCTGTGCTCACGATTGTGGTCGGGCTTTCATTGAGTCGTGCGGTGTGCTGGATGTGCCGCAGTTCCCGGTAGCTTTGCGCCGCATCGGAGCCTATCGAGCCGGGCAGTAGCCCCGCGGCTTGCGCACGCTGCAACAGCGCAATGTTTCCGACGTTATCTAACAACGAGGCATGAATGCGCCCATAGCTAAGCACCAAAAACTGGACCGCAAATTCGATATCCACCATGCCGCCGGGGCTGTGTTTGACGTCGAAAAAGTCAGGCTGCACTGTGTGCGCCTGTCGCACACGATCTCGCATGTGGTGTATCTCAGCCCGCAGTGAGGGCACATCCCGTGGGCTGCAGATCACGGCATGGCGCACCGATTCAAAACGCTGTGCCAAAGCGGCGCTACCGAATACGCAGCGGGCCCGGGTGATGGCCTGGTGTTCCCAAGTCCACGCCGTGTTGCTGCCGCGCTGTTGCTGGTAGTTGGAGTACGCCTCAAAACTGGTGACCAAGAGGCCGGAGTTGCCATTCGGTCGCAGGGCCGTGTCGATTTCATACAAGTCGCCCTCACCGGTCTTGACGGTCAACCAATTGATGAGCTTGCGCACCAGTGCCGAGTACACCTCGGCGGCCCGTTCGTCAGCATCGTCGTACACGAACACGATATCGAGGTCGCTGCCGTAACCCAGTTCTTTCCCGCCTAGCTTTCCGTAGGCAATGATGCCGAACTGCGGAATCTCTGCGTGACGATTTTTCAACCGCATCCAGCACCAGCGCGTCGTCACCGCGAGCACGGATTGCGCCAGCGCGCTCAAGTCATCCGCGACTTGCTCGACCGTCAAGCGGCCTTCGATATCGCGAGTCAGCGTACGGAAAACCTCAGCGTGGTGAGCCCGGCGCAAAAGGTTGAGCAGGCTTTCATCGTCATCTTCGCCACTCACCTGGAGTGCGGATCTGCGGCGCTCCAAGTCCGCTTCGAAGAGCGGGGCGTCGAATCGATCGTCCAGTGTCCGGCTATCTGCCAGTTCGTCGATCACCCCGGGATGTTTGAGTAAATAACGCGCCGGCCAACGGGCCGCGCCCAACATGCGAAGCAAGCGTTCATGTACTTGCGGGCGCTCCAGGAGCATGGCGAGATAGCTTTCTCTGCGCAGCAGAGGCTCGATCCAGTCCGCGAGCCGGACGGCTGCGTCCTCTGTGGTCCGCCCCTCTGTTATCCATTGACCGGTACGCACAATCAGTCGCATCAGCCGGTGCCGCGATTCATCTTTGAGCGCTTGCACCCGGGGGTGGCTTTGCCAGTCTTTGATCCGGGCCTGGAAGCTGCCTTCCAAGCCAGGCAACACGGACTCCAGGTCCATCAAGCTGGCGTTGGGCTTGCCTGTGCAACCTTTGCAAGAGGGCTCGCTGCCCCCGAGCAAGGAGTCGAACTCTTGGGCCACCACCTCGCGGTGCCGGTCCAGCTCCTGCAAAAGTTCGCCGCTGTCACGGAGGTCCAGCGTCGATGCGATCCAGCACAAATCCTCTTCGTTGGTGGGCAGCACATGGGTTTGTTGGTCGTCAAGGTATTGGATGCGGTGCTCCACCTTGCGCAAGAAGAGGTAGGCCTCGGTCAGGGCCGTCGCGCTGTCTTGGGGCATCAAGCCTGCGCGCACCAGCCGGCTGAGTGCACTGGTCGTGGGCCGGGTGCGCAGGTCCGGGAATTGACCACCCCGCACCACTTGCAATAGCTGGACCGTGAACTCAATCTCCCGGATGCCGCCACGTGACAATTTGACGTCGTTGCTTCTCTCGGGCCGGCCCGCGCTGCGCTTGGCGGCATGGTCGCGGATTTGCCGGTGCAACACCCGCAGGGCATCGAAAACGTTGTAGTCCAGGTAGCGCCGGAACACGAACGGAACCACCACGGCGCGCAGTTGCAATGCGAAACCACTGCCCACCGCTGCCGCGGGCGCCACCACACGACTCTTGAGCCAAGCGAACCGCTCCCACTCGCGGCCCTGCACGTGCAAATACTCTTCGAGTGCACTCAGCGACACCGCTGCAGGCCCTGAATTGCCATTTGGTCGAAGCGCGAGGTCTACCCGGAACACAAACCCGTGGTCTGTGCTGTCTCCGATGAGTGCATAGATCCCGCGCACCATCTTGGCAAAAAACTCCTGGTTGGAGATCCTGCCGCGACCCACGCTGTCGCCGGTGGTCTCGCCATCCTGGTCATAGACATAAATGAGATCAATGTCGCTTGAAACATTGAGTTCGCGGGCGCCCAACTTGCCCATGCCCACTACCAATAACTGCGCAGCGGTGCCGGAGGTGGATAGGGGAGTGCCGTACTGGGCGGTCAAAGCCGTGTAGCTGAGTGCAAAGGCGCGATCCAGCGAAAACTCGGCTAGGGCTGTCATCGACGCTGTCACGTCTTCTACCGTTGACCGCTCTTCGCAGTCCAAAGTGGCCAATCTCTCCAGTATCAGCTGCCGTGTGATCCGTAGCACATGGCCCGGCTCATGGCCTGCAGACTCCAGGGATGAAGCGAGAGATGCGATCGCCGCTTTGCCCGGAAGGCCGGGGGGCAACAAAGCGGATTCTGTGGCGTACCGGCGTCTGACACGTTGGACAAAACGGGCGTGTGCCACGGTGGCCTGGTTTTCAAGGCGGGTCATAATTCCTGAATAGTCCCCATAGCACGATGAACGATTTAATCTCCGCTCCCTCACTCCGCTTTCGGGTGTTCGCAGGCCTGGCAAAGTGGGCGCTGCGGGTGCTGGCTATGGGCTGGCTGGCTATCGGATTGCTTTGGTGCGGATTGCATTTTCTCATTGTGCCGCGAATCGCAGAACTTCGCCCATGGGTAGAAACGCAGGCCACGCAAGCCCTAGGGTTGCCCGTGCGCATCGGGGATATGCAGGCCCGCTCCAACGGCGTGATCCCGTCCATTGAGTTACTGCGGGTCAGTGTGTTGGATCAAGAAGGGCGTGAGGCGCTCGTGTTGCCCAGTGTGCTGGCCGCACTGTCGCCCCGCTCACTGCTGGTTGGTGGGTTGGAGCAGTTGCATATCGAGAGCCCATCGTTAGACATCCGGCGCTCCATCGATGGAAGCTGGTGGATTGCCGGGCTGCCGGTAAGTGGCTCGAACAACACAGACGGGCGCGTGGCCGACTGGTTGTTCTCGCAGCCTGAAATTGCCTTGCTTCGTGGTCGGGTCACCTGGACGGATGAGACCCGCCCGGTGGAGTCTGTGGTGTTTGATGATGTTGACTTGGTGATTCGCAATAGCTTGCGTGGCCATGCATTGCGCTTCGATGCGACGCCGCCCGCATCCTGGGGGCAACGCCTGAGTGCGCGCGGCATATTCAAGCAACCCTTGCTGTCACGCCACGAGGGCCAATGGCAGGACTGGGACGGTGAGGCATTTGTCGACTTGCCCCAAGTGCATTTGGCAGAGTTGGGCCGCTATGTGGATGTGGGGGTGGCACTGACACGCGGAGAGGGCGCGATGCGGGCGTGGGTCGATATTGTGGCCGGGGCGCCTACAGGTGCCGTGGCCGACGTCAGCCTCCAGCAAGTGCAATTGACCACGCGCCAAGGTTTGGAGCCGCTCGAATTGAGCGCGGTGTCGGGCCGGTTGGGTGCGAAAACGCTGGCCGGTGGCAATCAGTTCAGCACAGAGGCCCTCCAGTTCGTCACCCAGGACGGCTTGCATTGGCCTGGAGGCAATGTGCAACTGCAACTGTTTGCGCAAACCCCGAGCCAAAAAGAGCGGGGTACTCTGAGTGCAGATCGCCTGGATCTCGCCGCGTTGACCCAGATCGCTGCGCGCTTACCGCTTGATGCGAGTGTTCATGACAGCTTGCTCCGCTTGAGCCCCAAGGGCGTGATGGAGACTCTTAACGCCAGCTGGAGTGGCCCGTCCACCGGCCCGACGGAGTACGCTGTCAAAGGGCGGGTCAGCCAGCTGGGTGTGCCTGTATGCCGTTGCGGCGCCGACAGTCGCCCCGGTTTTGAGGGGCTGAATGCCACCTTCGAGTTAGACCAGTCCGGCGGCAAGGCGACCTTGGCGATGCAGCGCGGCACTGCGGATATGATGGACTTGCTGGCAGAGCCGCTGGTGACGTTTGACCAACTCGCCGGTGATCTGCAGTGGAAGCTCAACGGCAAGCGCCTGCAGCTGAGCGGCAGCGGCGTGCGCTTTTCCAATGCGGATGCCGCTGGCGAGTTGAAGTTCACTTGGAGCAGCCCGGAGGTGGGAGCTGTGACTGCGCTGAACCCGGGCATTCTGGATTTGCAGGGCAGCGTGAGCCGGGCTGACGCAGCCCGCTTGCCCCGCTATTTGCCCTTGGCGATGGAGCGAGATGGGCGCGACTATTTGCAAGCGGCGCTGCTGGGTGGTGCGCTGACCAGCGGAACTTTTAAGGTGAAAGGGGACTTGGCCCGCTTCCCGTTTCGCACCGCCAACCAGGGCGAGTTCAAAATTGCGGCGGCTTTTCAAAATGGCAGCTTTGCATTCGCGCCAGCGGTGGTGATGCCCAAAGACAGTTTGCCCTGGCCTGCTTTGAACCAGCTGCAGGGCGACATGGTGTTGGACAAAGATCAGCTCCAAGTCAAACTCACCCGTGGCACTCTGGGGGGCGG
>JAIXVK010000232.1 GCA_027483085.1 Comamonadaceae bacterium
CAATGCGCTGGCCAAGGGCTATGACTTCTTCACCTACTACTTCACGTTGTTCCTCACGCCCATGATGTTTTTGAGTGGCGTGTTTTTTCCTTTTTTTCAATTGCCATCTGCGGTGCGGGTCGTCGCAGACTGGTTGCCCCTGTCCAACGCGGTGGCCTTGGTGCGACCGCTGTTCATGGATCAATGGCCGACAGATGCGGTGCGGCATCTGGCGGTACTGGCGGCCTATGCTGTGGTGTCGTTCTGGGTGGCACTGGCGCTTACGCGGAAGCGGTTTGCGAAGTAGGGACGCGGCTGCTTTGAAGCTTATGTGGACGGCCACGAATACCTGATTCCGGGGAGTTCAGTGGTTGCCAGCCACTTTTTCAAACGTCCCATCGAACACGCAAACAAAGAAGCTAGCGTTACTGGAGATTGGGGAGCCGATGCTGTCTACAAAGTCACTGATTTACCTTGTCCGCGCTGGGAGTGAGGAGAGTGGCGTCGCTTTGGCTGGGCCTCTTTAGTTTTCAAGTGGGGACTCGCATGCGAGCTCCAGAACGGTTTCATGCACGGCAAAAAAGGGATGCTCCAGATCGATCTTTCCCTCTTGCAACAGTCTAATAACTTCCTTGAAAAGCCATTGCATAGTCGGCAAGTCAAAGTCAATTTGTTTGCCATTCTTTTGCCTGAACAGTGCGGCATACATGCAAACGACTTCGACATCATTCATATGGCAAAGTTTTGCAAAAATGGGGATCTGGCTCATCGTGAGGAAAGCCTTGTTTTTCACGGTTTTGAGCATTGAAACGTAGTTACGTCCGACACCCAAGGCTTCGGCGATGTGCTGACGCGTGATGTCGTGCTCAAACTCGGCCCTCTCAATCCAGTACTTCTGGTGATATGTGATGTCCGAATTCTTGTCTGGTCTCGAAAGACTGAATGTCTCTTTTCCCATTGTTCTGCCCCTGATTAGTGAATGTTACCTTCCAGTCATGGCCACGTTCCATCGTGCAAGATGTTGCGTGCTGTGATTGCAAATCCAGCGTTCTACTGCGGCGACGATTCCTTCATGGTCGTTGCCTAGTGCGAGAAAGCCGGACAAAGGAGCACCTATTTTTGCCAATACTGGCGTCAGTGAAGCCGCATCAATCGAACGGACTTCAAATGAGCTGCCGGGTTGGCTCTGGCATTCAGCTTCTATGTGTTTCCAGCACTGACTGTGGAATAGTTGTCGCCGTGGCAACTCAACCATTGTCTGTGCATCGTAGGCCGGGCAAAGGCGCCAGCGATGTTTTGCACCATTGCGCGAAATGCCAACATACCGGACGTGCCCATCATTGCCTTGCACTAGGTATAGGCATGCACCTTTTTCATTCCATGCGGTTTCATTCACGATGCTGTAGTCGCCCTGCAACCAGGGTCCAATACGACCACCTTTAGCCACGTTTCGCCTCCAGCGATTGCCGCCTACGCCATGAATTTTGATGATGGGTTTTGCTTGCGCGAAGATTTTTTGAACGTGTTGGATGGCGAGTGCTTCCATGTTTACTTTCTTGGTGTTGGTTACTTACGGGAGAGGTAGATACAAATTTCTAGTGCCGCTGAATTCGCTCAAGGCGATGACCCACAGTGATCACCTGGTTGTTTTCGCCCACCACTGCATATAGATCCAGATGGGCGTTGAGCAACTGCGCCAGCGGACCAGCATAGGCGGCGACTCGTTTTCGAGCTTGCTTATCAAAAAACATCTTCGCAACGCCTGAACCAGCCGATTCACTTTTTCCGAATTGAAGGAGCAAATCTATTAGCAATGGAGGAATGGCTCGTTGCTGGCGTCTTGTGATGGCGTGATGTGTCATGTTCATGGCATGGGCTCCGATATGGTTCTCGCAGAATGATTACCTTAGATAATGCAGTGCCTGGATAACAGGCATTCCCTTAGGCGGTAAGGCTTGACAGCTTCTTTATCTGCGCGTCAATGGAACGTAGTTTTTCTTGTGTAACTGTTTCCGCTGCGCGCAGTGCGAACCTGTTGGCCGGCAGTTCCAAAATTGCCCCCAGCCGCTGCATGAGGTTCGAATCGAGAAGCTGGGCTTCTCCGATTTTGGTGACACTTAAAGTGGGATGGTCACCAATAGATTCCTGCACGTATACCAAACCGGTGCTCTCAATGCGACTGGTTACTGCGTCCGCACCGTCCCTTTCAATTAGGAACTGCGTTCTCGCAGCAACTTCGCGTTCAAACTCATTTCGGCTGAAGAACTTGCGCGCCGTAAAGTCGTTCGAGCCAGTGCTTTGCTTGTAGGTGATAGGAGCATATCGCCCCTTTCCTCGTAGCCACGTTTTAGCAACTTCTATGGCGATGGAGACGTTCTTTCCATCCGTCACGGTTACCAAACAGCTCTCATTGCTTGCGGCTGCTGCACTGCCCTTGCGGCTACGCGACAAAAGCGTTCGTATGCTCGGCTCAGTCATTCCCGATAGCAGCGCAAGTTGGCGCACCGAGAGAAACCCTTCTTCGCGCTCATCAAGGAAGAAACCTTCGTTTGACCCTTCCAGCATAAGGCGAGCATTAGCGAGTTCGCAAACATAGAGGCTACGCTCTGCTGCTTTTGCCTGCGGCCAGAGTCCGCCGTTTGCCCATTCCTGAAGAAACGCTGAGCGGTTGATGTCGTAGCACAGACGGGAAACTTGATTTTCATAGCCGTCAAAGTAATCCAGTTTCCCATTGGACGGGTCTAATATTCCAAGCACACCATAGTCATACAGGCTCATGAGCGTCTGCACCATGCTCAAGCCTTCTATGTCTGAGTATTCGAGCCCGAGATCACTGTGAGTTTCTCCTGCGTCCCCTAGCCCGATAAACTCAGATGCCTTTGATCCCAAAAGGCCCCAGATGGCCTTGGATTGATCAGTTGAATCTGCCATGAAAGTGAACTGGGCTTGTTGTACGAACAAAAGCATGAGTTCCGTGACGTCTTCCTTGAATTCGTCTTTAGTAAATTGGACAGGGAAACCGGTGGTATTGGCGTCAGTTCGGGGATCTATAGTCATGCCCATGGACTCCTTGTAAGGCTATTGATATGAACAATGAATCGAATCATACATGAAATGTCAGACATATCAACAATAGTTCACTGTATTTTTTTAGTCGCGGGCTTTTTTGATGGGCCTAACGCTGTTTTGAGCATGAGATGACTAGAAATGAACCGGTTTTGTCACTGTGGACACAGCGGTAATGTGCTGGCGCCAGTCGCTATGTTTAGTGCACACCTACTTCACTACCTTCCATGTTCTATGTTTTGTTGACCAATATGTACGCATCGCTTCACCACGGCCACGGCCCAGCCCAACTCGAAGCCAACTAAATCACTAAATCGAGTACGTAGTTATCTCTAATCGATGGTCCACATGTAATTGTTAGCGAGTGCCAACGGCAGCTATTGAGCGATCAGTTTGGAAACCTCAACACCGGCTCTTGGCCTAAAACTGCCTTAGCACCCCCGGCTTCCAACGGAAAATATCGCGTCATCTCCTCATCAAAATCATCCTCTAGCGCACGTATTAAAAGCGCTAACAGCTATGAAATAGATAGCACACTAACTACGTGCGGATGCACCTTTGATCCGCCCCACAGACCCCTCCTTCACCATCGCCCCAACGCAATCATGGTTTTCGCAATTTAATTGCACGCAATTTAATTGCGAAATATAATTCAGCCCATGCCCCACAGCGCCCACCCACTTCCCGCCAACGATGCTGCCTTGCGGCTGGACAACCAGCTGTGCTTTGCGCTGTACTCCGCTTCACTGGCCATGACCAAGCTGTACAAGCCCTTGCTGGACGCCCTGCAGCTGACATACCCGCAATACCTGGTCATGCTGGTGCTGTGGGAGACCGATGGCCTGAGCGTTTCTGCCCTGGGCGAGCGCCTGTTTCTTGACTCCGGAACGCTCACGCCCTTGCTCAAGCGCATGGAGGCCAGCGGCCTGTTGCGCCGTCAGCGCAGTGCCCAGGACGAGCGCCGTGTGGAAGTGTTTGTAAGCCCCGAAGGCCGCGCCCTGAAAGCCAAGGCCATCAGTATTCCGGCCTGCGTTGTTGCCGCCAGCGGCTGCCCCGTGCCGGAGCTCATGGCCCTGACCGGACAAGTTCAAACCCTGCGTGACCGGCTGACCGGCTCACACGGTTAAACCCCTTCACGATTACCCCCAACCGCTGCTGACGCAGCTTTTATGAAAGAAGCACCATGGTCAACAAGATCGAGAAAGTTCTCTACACAGCGCACGCCACCTCCACTGGCGGCCGTGACGGCACCACACGCACTTCCGACGGCCTGTTGGACCTGAAGCTGGCAGTGCCCAAAGAAATGGGTGGCGCTGGCGGCGGTGTGAACCCTGAGCAGCTGTTTGCCTCCGGCTACAGCGCTTGCTTTATCGGCGCCCTGAAGTTTGTGGCCGGTGCACAGAAAATTGCCTTGCCCGCAGACGTGAGCATCAACGCATCCGTCGGCATCGGCCAGATCCCCCAAGGCTTCGGCATTGAAGTCGCCCTGGAAGTCAGCATCCCCGGCATGGACCGCGCTGCTGCGGAAGCCCTGGTTGCCAAGACCCACGAAGTCTGCCCCTACTCCAACGCAACACGCGGCAACATCGAAGTGACCATCACGATCGTTTAATCGCGATCTGCCCCGCGGTGCCCCGGCGCCGCAGGTCTTACAAGCCGGCACGCCTCAGGGCGCGTCGGCTTTTTCTTTGACGCTTGCGGTTTGCTGTGCATGCACCTCCTCGCGCAAGTGCCGCACCTCCAGGCGCAGCGCATGGATTTCGCGCAGCAACTCACTATCCACCGCGCGCTCTTCCACCTCCACCAGCATGGCCGCTACCGACGCGGTCACCAGCGACAGCACCGCCAGCCCCATGAGCACCACCAGCACCGCAAAAAAGCGTGAAGCGTGTGTGCTGGGCACAATATCGCCATAGCCCACGGTCGCCGCCGTCGTGAAAGCCAGCCACAAGCCGTCGCTATAGGTTTCTGCGCGCGGCTCCAGCACCCAGAAGCCCAGGCCCCCGATGCCCAGAATCAACATGCACAGCCCCAGCGAATACGCCAGCCCCCGGCGGCCGATCACGAGTTTGTGGAGTTTGACTTTGCGCATGCA
>JAIXVK010000382.1 GCA_027483085.1 Comamonadaceae bacterium
AAAGAAGTGCTGTACCGCGCCGTACTGGCCCAAATTTTGAGCGACTGGCTGGTGCCCACCCATGGCATCACCGTCGATGCCGACCCGCGCACCGCGCTGGAGCAATACATACGCGCCAAAATGGAGCTCTCCGCCCAGCGGCCTGATGGCTCCAAAGTGTGGGCCAATGAACTGTTGCACGGCGCGCCTGTGGTCAAAGAGCTGCTGGCGACCGACTTGCGCCAACTTACCCTGGAAAAAGCCGCAGTGGTGCAAGCATGGGTGGACGCCAGGCGCATCGCCCCGGTGGACGGCATGCACCTCTTCTTCACCATCTGGGCCGCCACCCAGACCTATGCCGACTTTGATGTGCAGGTCTGCGCGGTGATGGACCAGGAGACGCTCGGTGAGCAAGACTTTGAGCGCGCGACCCAGCACCTGGTGTCGTTTATCTTGCGGGGCTGCGGCTTGTAATTTCAAGCCAATTCTGATGCTAGCCCAGATGCATTCTGCGGGAGTTGCTATGTTTTTAGTAGTAACTGCCAAGGCCCGGTGCCCCTACCGCTTCCGGTGAAAACGGGGCATCCCGCAAAATGAAGGGGACACGCAGGGTCCTTTAACCCCCCAGGAGGAGATTTTCATGGCCGCAGGAACCATCATCACTGTGCTTTCCAACGTACCTTGGGGCCAAGTGATCGACGCTGCGCCCAAAGTGGCAGAGGGCGCCACCAAATTGTGGGGCGCGGTTACCCGCAGAAAAAAGAACGACGCTGAGGTGGCTCCCCAAGCAGGGGCCGGCGCTACGGTGGTCGATGTGCCGGACGATTCACTCCAGCGCTTGCGTGCGGATGTCCAGGTGCTTCAGGCCTCGGTCGGAGATTTGCGGGAGGAGTTGCTCTCTGCCACCGGTCTCATCAAACAGCTGGCCGACCAGAACACCGTCTTGGTGCAACGCGTGGAGCTCCATCGCCGCAGACTGGCGCTGGTGTCTTACCTCACTGCGGGGGCCGTCACGATGTTGGTGCTGGCGGTTGTCTATTTGTTGACCACGCGCTAAGCCTCTGCGCACCCGTGGTGCTTCGATGCCGCACTCTTTGTGAGCTTGACCCGCAGCGCGCTGAATCAGCTCAAGCCTCAGTTGTTCGCCACCGAAACGTCATGGGGGAGCTCTTCAGTGGCCCCCATTTTTTGCACCACCAGTTCAATAAAGCGTGATACCGCCAGCGGCAGGTAACGCCTGCTGGGGTAGACCAGACTCACGCCATGCCCCAGGCGGTGGTAGGTGGGCAGCACGGGCATTAGCAGGCCGGCACGCAGGTCACGCTTGGTCAAGGTCGACGGCAGCAGCGCAATCCCCAGTCCGGCCAATGCTGCTTTGCGCAACGATTGGGCGGTGTTGCCACTGAAGCGCCCGGTCACCTGCACTTCAGATTCCAAGCCATCCGACCCGGTGACCCGCCAGGTGGCTTTGCCACTGGGGTGGCCAAATACCAGGCAGTCGTGCTCTACCAAGTCTTCTAGCAGGGCCGGTACACCGCGCCGTGCGATGTAGGCCGGGCTCGCCACTAGGCCGTCGGTACCCGCATCCACCACCTTGCGGGCAAAAAAGCCGGAGTCCTCCAGGATGCCGCCCCGAAACGCCACATCAATGCGCTCCGCAATCAGGTCCGCACGCCCGTCGCTCAGCACAAAGTCCAAGCGCACTTTGGGGTAGGTGGCCAGGAATTCGGTGAGCCAGTCCATGGAAAAGAAGTCGAAGAAATCAGCCGGCGCTGCCACCCGGACCAGGCCACTGGGCTCCTGATTCACCGCTTGAAGCTCCTGGCTCGCGTCCATGAGGCCGTCTACCGCACCGCCGCACCGGTCCAGAAACACCTCGCCTGCGCTGGTCAGCGCCAGATGGCGGGTAGACCGCTGCATCAGCCGGATGCCCAGCTGCGCCTCCAGCAGTTGAACCCTGCGGCTGAGCGTGTTGGCTGGCACGCCCATGCGGCGTGAGGCTTCCGCAAAGCTGCCATAGCGCACCACTTGCACAAAGGTGGCGATGTCATTCAAGTCGGTCATGGTGCATTGCTTCGAATTTTGGATGAGTGCAATCATATTGCGCCATCTAGTCAATCAATCAAGGAATTTTTAAGCTACAGACATTCATCCAACCACGCAAGGTTTCCCCATGACAGCACCTGTTTCTGCCCCCCGCGCCATCGTGTACCGCACCCGTGGCACCACGCACGGCCCGATCACCCGGCTTATGAGCCCTAGTGACCTGGGGCAGGTGCTCAAGCCGTTCATCTTCTTGGACTTGGTGAACTTCCAAGCCGGCGGGCTTAACCAAGGTTTTGGCATGCACCCGCACTCGGGCATCGCGACCGTGACCTTTCTGTCACAAGGCGATGTGCGCTACGAGGACACCACTGGCCAATCCGGTTTGCTTCCTGCCGGTGGGGTGGAGTGGATGCGCGCTGGCAATGGTGTGTGGCACAGCGGTAGCCCGGTGGGCGAAGCGCCCGGCCTGGGTTTTCAGTTGTGGGTAGCGCTGCCGGCCGATCTGGAAAACGCTGCCGCGCAAAGCCAATACCTGGCGCCTGAGCTCGTGCCCCGCATTGGCCCAGTGCGGGTGCTGCTGGGGGACTATGGCGTAGCGCGCAGCCCGGTAGCGGCCCCTGCGGGCATGACCTATTTGTCGGTCAGCCTTGCCAAAGGCGAGCGCTGGACCTACACCCCGCCCATGGGGCACACGGTGGCTTGGGTAGCAGTGGCCGCAGGCAGGCTTGAGGCCGCTGAATCCATCGACGCCGGTGAGCTCGTGGCCTTCGCCGACTCAAGCGCCAGCATTGAGTTGCTCGCCACGGAGGCTACAAGTTTGGTGCTGGGCTCGGCCGTGCCGCACCCGCACGAGTTGGTGATGGGCCACTACTCGGTGCACACCAGCCAAGAAGCCTTGGACCAAGGCGAGGCCGAAATCCGCCGCATCCGGCAGCAGTTGCGCGAAGCCGGGCGACTCGGTTAAGCGCGCCAAACACCATCTTTTTCACACAACCCATCAGCTCCGGGGGCGATGAGGGTTGGTACACGCAATGCCCCCCGTTACTTTCAAAGGAAAACATCATGAACATCGGCATCATCGGATCAGGCGGCCTCGGCTCCAACGTAGCGCGCGCTTTGGCCAACAAGGGGCTCTCAGCCACCATTTCCAATCGACGCGGCCCGGACTCCCTGGCTGCGCTCGTGGCTGATTTGGGCCCCACCATCAAAGCGGGCACCGTGGCAGAAGCGGCTGCCGCTGACATGGTGCTCATCGCCGTGCGCTGGTCGGACTTAGGTGAAGCGCTGACCAATTTGCCGGCATGGAATGGCCGCATCGTGATTGACGGCACCAACCCTGTCGAGTTTCTGGACCCCAACTCGCCAGACGCCCAAGACCCGACCAATCCGTTGGCGGCTTACGGCATCAAGGCCATCGACCTCGGCGGCCGCTCATCCAGTGATGTGTTCAGCGAATTCGTACCCGGTGCCCGCGTAGTCAAGGCCCTGAACCACCTGGATGTGAACGTGCTGGCGCAGCCCGAGGTCTCCGGTGGCCAACGCGCCATGTTTTACGCTGGCGACGATGCTGCCGCCAAAGCCGCAGTACGCCAGATGCTGGATGCCATGGGTTACTTCCCCGTAGACCTTGGGACCCTCGAATCCGGCGGGCGCTTGTCAGAACTGCCATTTGGCGCTTTGTCGGCCAGTAACTTCATCAAGGTCTGAGTCATTGCCGGTGCAAACCGGTGTTACAAGTAAAAAGAGCTGCTAGCGCTCATTGAGTGTGCGCTAGCAGCTCTTGTTTGTATAGCGCTTTCGCGCTTTTCATTTCACCTCAAGCCGTAAATACCCGTGCCTTGCGCGGTGTCAGCACCACGGTGTCGCCGTCTTTGAGTTCCAGCGCTTTGTATTCCTGTGCGCCGATCTGGGCTTCGATGATGTCGCCGCTGCCCGCTGCGCTGCGGTCTTCGGGCAGCAGCTCCAAGCGGGCAATCGGGCCGACCACGATGGCGCGCACCAGCTTGGCAACGATGCCGCTCACCGGCTGGCCTGCCTTGTAGGGCTGCACATCGAGGTCGTGGGGGCGCACATAGGCAAAGGCTTTGGCGTTTTGCGCTTCGCTGTGCTCAGGGCTGGCCAGGCGCACGCCGTGGTGGTCTTCGCCGATCAGCATTTCGCCTTCGTGGGCACGGCCGTGGAACAGGTTCACATCGCCCAAAAA
>JAIXVK010000203.1 GCA_027483085.1 Comamonadaceae bacterium
CGCAGCTGCCCTGAGTTTGTTTCTGGCTTGAGGTGCTGTTGCTCTTGCCCGCAGCGGAACAGGCATGAGTCCAGCCGCTCGTGTCCCCCGGCCTTCGGCCTCCTCCTTGACCTCGCTTTGGGACTCACGCCTGCTCCGCGGCTGGAGGGAAATGCTTGCCAACATTCATTGACTTGGCTTAACCACTCCCCGGGAAGCGGTGGGCGGGGTGCATTGCATAGTGAGGTCAAGGAGGAGCCCGCACCGCGGGGGACACGAACGACGCAGAGCACCCCGCCCACCGCTTCCAGCGCCCACAAGAAGGCGAGCGCCACTAGAGAGACACAAAGCCCCAGAGCAGACACATCCGCTCTGTATCATCCCCGCCATGCTTGCCAAGTTGATGAGTTACTTTCTGTTGGGCCTGATCCGCTTTCTCACCGGTGCGCAAGCGCGCTGGCACGGCTGCCCGCCCAAAGCAGAACAGCGGATCTACTTTGCCAACCACCAGAGCCACGCCGATCTGGTGATGATCTGGGCGGCTTTGCCCAAGGAATTGCGGCACATCACCCGCGCCATTGCCGCCAAAGACTACTGGACCAAGTCGCCCTTCAGGCAATGGCTCACCACCGAGGTGTTCCATGTGATCTACGTCTCGCGTGACCGCACTTCTGAAGAAGACCCGCTGGAGCCGCTGATCGAAGCGCTGGCCAATGGTGACTCGATCATCCTGTTTCCCGAAGGCACACGCGGGCACACCGGTGAGCCACAGGCGTTCAAGGCTGGCCTCTACAACCTGGCCACCCGCTTTCCCAACGTGGTGCTGGTGCCCGCCTGGATCAACAATGTGCAGCATGTACTCCCCAAGGGCGAAGTTGTGCCGGTACCGGTGCTGTGTTCTGTGACCTTCGGCGCCCCCATGCAAGTGGCCGATGGCGAAGAGCGCCGGGCGTTTCTGGACCGGGCGCGCAACGCCGTAGTGGCCCTGCGGGACGTGTAAGGCAAGTCCATGTACCACTACCTGAAAAATCTAGGCCCGACCCAGCAAGTGGGTGCTTTGTTCATTATTGTGTTTGGCCTGTTGCTGCTCTCCAGCATCGTGGCGTTTCTGATGTCCTTGCGGGAGCACGGCGACGATGAAACCGGCGACCGCAAGCGCGCAGAGCTGAAGAACCTGGACGGCATCATCCGCACCAGTTGGCTGATGGTGTTTGTGTTTTGGGTGGGGTGGCTGAGCGGCCCCTTGGTCGCCCTGAGCCTGTTCGGCGGCCTTTCGTTCTTTGCGCTGCGTGAATTCATGACCCTGTCGCCCACCCGACTGGGCGACCACCGCAGCCTGGTGTTGGCATTTTTCGTAGTCCTGCCCCTGCAGTACTGGCTGGTCGCCACCGAGCACTTCGACATGTTTGCGGTGTTCATTCCGGTGTATGTGTTCTTGGCCCTGCCGGTAGCGAGCGCGCTGGCGAATGACCCGCAGCGTTTTCTGGAACGCAATGCCAAGCTGCAGTGGGGCATCATGGTGTGCATCTACGGCATGAGCCACGTGCCTGCCCTCCTGATGCTGAAGTTTCCGGGCTACGACCACCGGAACGCGTTCATGGTGTTCTTCTTGGTGCTGGTGGTGCAGTTCTGCATGGCAGTGCAACACTTGGTGTCCCGCAAACTCAAGTTGCCACCGGCAGCCCCTGCCATCAGCATGAGCTTCAACTGGCCGAGCTGGTGGATCGGCGTGTTCTCGGCCAGCCTGTTCGGCGCATTGCTCGCCGGTATCACCCCCTGGGTGCCGGGTACCGCGTTTGCGTTTTCCTTTATCGCCTGCGTCGCAGGCACGATGGGCCACTTTGTCATGAAAGCGCTCAAGCGCGACCGGGGCATCCCGAGCTGGGGGGGCAATATGCGCGCAGTCACCGGTGCCGGTGGCTTGCTGGACCGGGTGGACGCCTTGTGCTTTGCGGCCCCGGTTTTTTTCCACTCCGCACGGTGGTATTTTGACCTGTAGCGCCCGTAGATGTTGCGCAAGCAGCTCCTGATTTCATAGCATGCGAATTCTTGGCATTGACCCCGGCTTGCGCACTACCGGCTTCGGCTTGGTAGACGTCGTGGGCGCGGATGTGCGCTATGTGGCCAGTGGCACGATCCGCACCGAGCACCTCGATACCCGGGCCTTGCCGGCGCGGCTCAAGGTCTTGTTTGACGGCATTGGCGAAGTCGTGGCGCGCTACCAGCCCACCTGCGCCTCGGTAGAAATTGTCTTTGTGAACGTGAACCCGCAGTCCACCCTGTTACTGGGCCAGGCCCGCGGAGCGCTGGTCACAGCACTGGTGTGCGCCAACCTGCCGGTGGCGGAGTACACCGCGCTTCAAATGAAACAGGCAGTAGCGGGCCACGGCCGTGCTCACAAAGACCAGGTGCAAGAGATGGTGAAACGCCTGCTACACCTGCCCGGTTTGCCCGGCCCCGATGCGGCCGACGCCTTGGGCCTGGCGATCACCCATGCCCATGCAGGCAAGTCCATGGCCATGCTCGCCGGGAGCAATGGCGTGGGTGGTAACGGGAAAATCCGTTATCGTGACGGACGTAGCCAATGAATGCGGTTTTTCATGCACGCCATCAAAATTTACGTTGGAATCCTTTTGGCCTTGTGTGCAGCAACGACGGCCGGCGCACAAACACTCACCGCTTATACCGAAGAGTGGGCGCCCTACAACTTTCAAGACGGCCGGGATGTCAAAGGCATCGCCAC
>JAIXVK010000021.1 GCA_027483085.1 Comamonadaceae bacterium
GGTCGAAAGTGGCGATGGCGCGCGCGTTGTGGATCAGCAAAGTGCCCATGAATGTGTTTCTCCGTCAAACAAGTCTCCCACCTTTAAGGGTGGCTCCTGTCGAGGCCGAATCCCGCTGGTAGACCAGATTGGCTGCCAGAGGCGAGCACCACGTTGCCGAGCATCCCGGGCTGTGCTGATGCGCTATGCGCCCCTGAATTTTGCCCCATTTACTTTTGCATCAAGCGATGAACATGCCAAGTACTGAAACTCATCCCCAGGCCTCCACTCATTTTTCTGATCTCGCTCCCCGCGAGCTGTTGAGCCAGCTGTACTGGGCTGCGGTGCGCCAGGCGCTGCCCGCCCATACGCTGGGTGCATATTTGCCTGAGCCTCCCAAAGGGCGCACCCTGGTGCTGGGGGCCGGCAAAGCCGGGGGCGCCATGGCTCATGCGCTGGACGCGCTGTGGCACCAAGACCTGCCAATGTCGGGTCTAGTCGTTACCCGCTACGACCACACCCCGCCGCTACCGGCAGACGCAGCTCCAGCCCGCATTGAAGTGGTAGAGGCCGCCCACCCGGTGCCTGACGCTGCCGGCTTGGCCGCAGCCCAACGCATCCTGGCTTTGACCGAAGGGCTCACCGAAGACGATTTGGTGATCTGCCTGATCTCCGGTGGCGGATCCTCCTTGCTGACGCTGCCGGCGCAGTGGGAGGTGGACGGCGTGCAGGGCGGCATCAGCCTGGAGATCAAGCAGCGCATCAACAAGCTCTTGCTGGAGAGCGGCGCCAGCATTCAGGAGATGAACTGCGTGCGCAAGCACCTGTCCGCCATCAAGGGCGGACGCTTGGCCGCAGCCTGCTATCCCGCCAAAGTGGTGACGCTGCTGATCAGCGATGTGCCGGGTGACGACCCCAGCGTCATCGCTAGTGGCCCCACAGTGCCGGACCCCACCACCTGTGCGGATGCGCTATCAATTTTGAAGCGCCTTGCGCAGGATGCGTCAGCGCTGGAGGCCGATTTTGTGCTCAAAGCGCTGGAGTCCGGTGTATTGGAAACTCCCAAGCCCGGCGATGCCGTGTTTGCCAACAACACGGTGCACCTGATCGCCACGCCCCAGCAGTCGCTCGAAGCTGCCGCCGATTTGGCCCGCAGCATGGGCCTGCACGCCTACATCCTCAGCGATGAGCTCGAAGGCGAGTCCCGCGAAGTGGGCAAGGTGCATGCCGCCTTGGCCCGTACCGCGGCGCTCAAACCGGCTTCCGCCGTGCAACCCTTTGCAAAGCCCTGTGTGATTCTGAGCGGCGGCGAGACCACCGTGACCGTGCGCCCGCGTCGAGAAGGCTCAGCAAAGGGCCGCGGCGGACGTGCCGGGGAATTCTGTATGGGGCTCGCCCTTGGCCTGCAAGCGCAGGCCAATGTGTGGGCGCTGGCCGCCGACACCGATGGCATTGACGGAGTAGAAGACAACGCCGGTGCGCTGGTTACTCCGGACACCTTGGCTCGTGCAGCGGCGGCTGGCGTGTCCCTGAGCGATTGCCTGGACCGCAACGACGCGGTAGGATTCTTTCAGCCACTGGGCGACTTGTTCACCACCGGCCCGACCCACACCAATGTGAACGACTTCCGGGCCTTGCTGGTGTTGTGAGCGCCGCTGGTGTCAGTGGCAGCGTCATCAAAGGCAAGTAAAGTTCGGGTGTTACCGAAACACGCGACTTTTGAGGGAGCTTAAAAAAATGACATCACCAACGACTATTTTGCTGACCGGCGGGGCCGGCTACATCGGCAGCCACACCTATGTGGCCTTGGTGGAGGCTGGTTACCAGCCGCTGATTCTGGATGACTTTTCTAACAGTGACCCGGAGGTTTTGCAGCGCCTGCAGCAAATCACTGGGAGCGAAGTGCTGTGTCAGCGCGGTAATGCCCGCGACCGAGCGACCCTGGAAGCCTTGCTCACGCAGCACCAGGTCCAGGCGGTGATCCATTTCGCAGGCTTCAAAGCAGTCGGCGAAAGCGTGGCCCAGCCGCTCAAGTATTTTGAAAACAACCTTGGCAGCACGATTGCGCTGTTGCAGGCCATGGCCACTACCGGCTGCCACAAGTTGGTGTTTTCCAGCAGCGCCACGGTCTACGGCGACCCCGCATCGGTGCCGATCACCGAGTCGTTTCCGCGCAGCCACACCAATCCCTATGGCCACACCAAGCTGGTGTGTGAGGACATGATCGCGGCCCAGTGCGCCGCGCTGCCTGCCTTGCGTGCGGGTGTGCTGCGTTATTTCAACCCGGTGGGTGCCCACCCGAGCGGCTTGATTGGAGAAGACCCGTCCGGTATCCCGAATAACCTGATGCCTTTTGTGACCCAGGTTGCGGTGGGCAAGCGCCCCCGCCTGCAAGTCTTTGGCGGCGACTACGCCACACCCGACGGTACCGGCGTGCGCGACTACATCCACGTGCAAGACTTGGCCCAAGCCCATGTGGCGGCAGTGCGCAAACTCCTGGCGGGGGCTGACACCTTCACCGTGAATGTGGGCACCGGCCAGGGCTACAGCGTTCTGGATGTGGTGCGCGCTTTTGAGCAGGCCAGCGGCAAGCCTGTGCCCTACGACGTGGTGGCGCGCCGCCCGGGTGATGTGGCCCAGTGTTATGCCGATGCCGCCATGGCCAAAGCCGCGCTGGACTGGCAGGCTGAGCAAAACCTGCAGTCGATGTGCGAAGACTCCTGGCGCTGGCAGAGCCGCAACCCCGACGGCTATCGCAAGGCCTGAAACCGCTAAAGCGGCAGGCGGGCGATGGCGCTTACTGGAGCATGAAGGTCTCGTACTCCAGAACTTCGAGCTTGCGGCTGAGAATCCAGATGCCGGTCAGCACGGTGACCAGCATCGCCAGCGCAAAACCATAGCCAAACCATGCTGCGCCCAGGTGCAAGGTGATGCCGGTAAACACTGCGTTGCACACCGGCAGCATGGCAGTCAGCACAACCACCGCGCGGCGCTGGTCGAGGTAAAACAGAATATTCAATATCCCTAGCAGCACCACCTGCAGCGCGGCACCGACCACATCCACATACAGCAGCGGCAGGTACAAGGTGGAGATGCCCAGCGCTTGGAGCACCACGCCGCCGGCCGCAAAGGTGGAGAGGACGGCGATACCTTGGATTTTGGCGATGTCAAACAAGCCTCGGCGCACGTGGTAGACCATGTGGTTGCGCATACGCTCGATGTAGTCCAGCGTGGCGCCCTCGCGGACAGCGTTGCAAAACTTGACGTAGTACTCCACAAAGTCGGTTTCGATCCGCACCAGAAAAATGGCCATTCCGGGGATGACAGACAGGTACGACAAAAAGATCGGGAAGTCGTAAATCACCGAAGCATGCAGGGGCCCGATGACTTGCTGCCCGGTGCTGGGGAAATACCAGAACATCAGCTTGTCGATCCACGCGCCCAGGTTGAAAAGGAAGCCGGTGGCCATCAGGCTGGTGTACATGGCGCCGCGTTTCCAGATGTCAAACGCGACAAAGCGGTCGGACTGGTAGTGCCTGTAAACCAAATAGACCATGCCCATCAGGAGCAGGTAGTGCCCCAGCACAAAGCCGAGCAACAAGCCCTCCAGACCGAGCGGCCCCCGCAGCAACAAGGCTAGCCCTAAGGTGGCGCTGTAGCCCAGAAAAAACATGAGCACAATCGCGCGGTAGTGCTTCATGCCGGTGAGGAACACGGTCGCAATCCAGATCGCGGACATGACTCCCAAGCCCATCACAAACAGCAAGCGGTAGAGCACCGATTGCTCAGGGAAGAAGATCGCCACGCAGGGCAGGGCCACCAGCATGCTGACGCCCATCACCACCAGAATCAGCCCGTTGAAGTTGGGCAGGATGGAGGCCTCGTCTTTGGCAAACGTGCGGTCCGCCACAAAGCGGGTGAACGACAGTTGAACCAGGCCGGTGCTGATCA
>JAIXVK010000419.1 GCA_027483085.1 Comamonadaceae bacterium
CAAAGCCACCGGGCGCGCCGCAACCAATGGCAAAGCCAACGCCAAAGACACTGCCAAGTCGGCGCCCACCAAGGCCAGCAGCAGTGAGTTGGTCCCTGGCTTTTACATCAACGTTGGTTTGTTTGCGGTGCCCACCAACGGCACCAACGCCTTTCGCACCTTGGAGAAAGCGGAGCTGCCCGTGTTCACCGATGTGGTGAAAAGCAAAAAAGGCGCCCTCACCCGCGTGCGCGTAGGCCCCTACATGAACAAGGCATTGGCTGATGGAGCTGCCGAGAAGATCAAAGGTATGAAGCTAGAAGCGGTGGTGTTTCAGCGCTGAGCTGCTGATGCGCTGATTGCGTCAGCGCGGAATGCAAAAAGCCTGTGGGTCGTGAGACGCGCAGGCTTTTTCTTTGGAGGCACCTGAAACTGAAGGGTCGCGCCAGTTAAGCGTACCGTTCAAGATCAAGGTTATGCAGTCGCAATTTTGCGACGCGCAAAGCGACCCACCATCAACAAACCAGCCAGCATCAACGCATAGCTCTCAGGCTCTGGCACAGCTGTAGTGATGCGGGCTCCGCCTGCACCCGAAATTTGCAATGGGTCCGCGATAGTGGCAAATACGCTGCCGCATTCGTAGGCACATCCATCAGGATCTTCCCAGCGCGCAAAACTTGAAAGGGTGTAAGTGACATCCACTACCTGGCCCGCCGCAAACGAACCCAAGTTCACTGCGCCTGCGAAACCCGTGATGGTGTAACTGGCCTGTTGAATCTGATATTGGTACTCATCATCAACAGCGGGCTGATACCAGACAGCATCATGCGCAACCGTTGCGCCGGTTTGCACAAAACTAGCGCCAGAACCATTGAGAGTCAAAGTCTGGCTAGCGCCCCAAACGGATTGGCCATTCACAGAAATGTCAGCAACAAAGCCACCCTGCATGTTGCGAGTGGCTACATTTGCGGTCCACCCGCCCAGACTTACTTCCCCACCGGTGATGTCGATGTTCAGCAAATAGCTTGTGGGTACCAAGCCATTCACAAAACTGGTGTGCCAAACGGAAGAGCTGACACCAACACCACCGACTCGCAGACCAACCGAACTGTTCATGTCGCCAGACACACTGGTGTATGCATTCAAATTCATGTAAGTCGAATGACCGGCTGCATCAGGGTTATCCGTTCTCACGAAGTCGTCAGACGTAGCAGAGACCTCGGAGGCCCCCGCGTTTGCAACAGAAGCCGCATTCAATGTTTCGAGATAGGTTCCCGCATTGAGCCCGGACGGGTTGTAAGACACGATTGCTTTTACGTCTTGCGCGTGGGCAGAGCCCAGAACAGACATGGTCACTGCAACGCCGGTAGCCCAAATTTTCAAATTGCCCATATTCATACTTTGGTTTTAATTCATCGAAATGAGCGACTGCAATGACAGCCCCTCCCCCCGATTGAGTTTAAAGACCACTACCGACGCAGGGGATAGTTCTTTCATACTAATCGGGAAGGCTGCGGGAAATAAAAAAACCCGCTGCGAAGAGTCGCAACGGTTTTTAGGGATGTTCGAATGGTAGGCCGTGACAGACTTGAACTGTCGACCAAAGGATTATGAGTCCTCTGCTCTAACCAACTGAGCTAACGGCCCAACCGAACCGCATATTGTAGCCGGCCGCAGGGGGCTATTTATGATGGCTCAGGGCGTTGCTCACCAGCTTGGAGGTGATATCCACGATCTGGATCATGCGGTCATACGCCATGCGAGTGGGGCCGATCACGCCCAGCGTGCCGACCACTTTGCCGTCCACCTCGTAAGGGCTGCTGACGATGGACAGGTCTTCAAACGGCACTACCTGGCTCTCGCCCCCGATGAAGATGCGCACGCCTTCGGCCTGGCCGGTCACGTCCAGTAGGCGCATGAGCTGGGCTTTTTGCTCAAACAGTTCAAACGCGCGGCGCAGGTGGCCCATGTCGCTCGAAAAGTCAGACACCGACAACAGGTTGCGCTCCCCGGAGATCACCACTTCGTCTTGCGTCTCGGAGATTACTTCTGAGCTGGCATTCACCGCCGCTTGCATAAGAGTGGCAATCTCGCCGCGCAGGCTTTCCACCTCGCCTTGCAGGCGCTGGCGCACTTGCTCGATCTCCAGCCCCATGTAGCTGCTGTTCAAAAAGTTGGCCGCCTCGGCGAGCTGGCTTTGGGTGTAGTCCACCTCGGTGTAGATGACGCGGTTTTGCACATCGCCATCGGGCGCCACGATGATGACCAGCAGCCGCCGCTCCGAGAGGCGCAAAAACTCAATATGCCGGAAGGCCGATGTGCGGCGCGGCGCAATCACCACACCCACAAACTGCGACAAGTTAGACAGCAGGTTGGCCGCGTTGCTGATGACTTTTTGCGGCTGGTCGGGCGCCAGGCTGTGCGCAGCCATGTGGCCCTGCTGCACAGTGAGCATGGTGTCCACAAACAGGCGGTAGCCGCGGGCGGTGGGAATGCGCCCCGCCGAGGTATGGGGGCTGACGATGAGGCCCAGGTCCTCCAGGTCCGACATGACGTTGCGGATGGTGGCGGGCGAGAGGTCGAGGCCGGACTCTTTGGAGAGCGTGCGGCTACCGACGGGCTGTCCATCGGCGATATAGCGCTCTACGAGCGCCTTCATCAACATCTTGGAACGTTCATCGAGCATGCCGGTCATTTTAGTAACCTATTTAGTGTCTAATTTGCGCATGTTGTCTCTATTTAGGCATGTCGCTCTGATCGGCAAGTACCAAACCAC
>JAIXVK010000538.1 GCA_027483085.1 Comamonadaceae bacterium
ACCCGCGACTACGTGAAAAAAGTTTTGGCCAACACCACGCTCTATTCCGCGCTGATCACCGGGCAACCCCAGTCGCTGAAAGCGCGGCTGGGTGTGGTGGGCCCGCGCGATGCGAGCACCACGGAGGGCGGCCTCGACCTGCCTTAAACCGGCCGGCGGTAAAACGCGCAGCGGTTGCGGCCGCTGCGCTTGGCCTCGTACATCGCCTGATCGGCGTGCAGCAACAAGGTTTGCGGGTCTGTGCCATCCCCTGGGTAAATGGCCACGCCGAGACTTGCAGCTACCTGAACCACTGGCCCATCCGGCCCCGGGCCCAAATAGCAGGGCTCCGCAAATGTCGCCATGATTTTGGCTACCAAGGTCGAGAGCTCGCCGCTGTGAGACAGGCCACCGAGCAGCATCACAAACTCGTCGCCCCCGAGGCGGGACACGGTATCTTCCGCCCGCAACACCCCCTGTAACCTGCGGGCCACGGCTTGCAGCAGAGCGTCGCCGGCGTCGTGGCCATACATGTCGTTGACCTCTTTGAAATGGTCGAGGTCCAAAAAGCCGACTGCAAACAGGCCGTTGTGGCGATCGTGGTGGGCACACAGCATTTTCAAGCGATCGTGCAACAACACACGATTGGGCAGGCCGGTCAGGGCATCGTGCTCGGCGAAGTGGCTGCGGGCCTGCAGACGCTTTTTCTCGGTCACATCCTGCAGTACCGCAAGGCTGCGCTCGGGCCTGCCGTCTGCATCGAACTCCCACACGGCAGACAGCAGAACATCGCGCACCGCGCCGTCCCGGGTAAGAAACTGGTATTCCACGTTGTTACAGCGGCCGTCGTGCAATGCCTGCGGAATCACCACATCGCGCGCATAGCGGGCGGACCCGGATGTCATGAAATCCGCAATGTGCCGCCCCAGCACCTCTGCCTCTTGGTAGCCTAGTGTGTCGAGCCACAGCTGGTTGACCTGCACGATGCAGCCGCTTCCATCGATCGAGTGCAACATGGCAGGCGTCGCGCGGTAAATGCTCAGTGCCCGGGCCTCGCGGTCCGCCAAGGCATGGGTCATGCGGCGCTGCCCTTCGGACATCACTGCCAAAAACAAACCCGGCAACAGGGTAGCCAATACCGAGATGTAGTACACCGCATCGCCCCACCAGATGGACGATGGGGGTGGCAGCAAAACGCCCACCCGTATCAAGGCGGCCATGGCCAGCGCGATCAGGCCATTGATCACCAGGCTGTTGAGCAACGTGCTGCGCACCGCCACCCACACCATAGGCGCCAACATCACCACAAAGGGCTTGGGCAAGCTGGTGGCCGACCACAACATCACAGACAGGCTGATCAGCGCCATCCCCACATGAACCGGCTGGAACCACCCGCGGACCGCACTGCGCACACCCCGGGTCGCCAGCAGCAACACCAGTGGCAGCATCGCCACCGAGCCAATGGTGCCGCCCACCAACCAGTTCAAGGCCATATTCGACCAGTCGCCCCGCAAGGCCAACATACCCGCCAGCCCGCCCAGCGGTGCAGACGCCATGGCGGGCAACAGCGCTCCACGCAGCAAGACTTGCGCTTGAACCGTAGGGCTCTCGCCGGCCTGCTCTAGCGCAGGCAAGCGCTCCAGCCAAAGGGCAGCGAGCGCCATGCCCAACAAGTAGCCCGGTACATCTGCAAAAGCCACCCAGGCCGCATGTAGACCACCGGTCTGGCCGATTGCTACATTCGGCGACACCAGCGCAAAGCCGCCATGCGCCGCCCATACGACCAGCGCCACCAGCACAAGAAAAGCCGGCCACTGCCGTTTGGGCAAGCGCATCAGGGCAACAGCACCAAAAGCATTGGCAAACCACACCATCACCTGCCCCGGGCGCGGATCCGAGATCGCCAGCGACACACACGCCACCGCGCCCACGAGCAAGGCCCACTGCCACAGCCACCCGGAGGTGCGGTCACGCGGGGCCAACAGGCTGGAGGAAACGGCGTTGTCCGTCCGGAGCGCGTCAGTCTGCACGGGGGTGCCTGTCTTTCAAAAGGGGTTTGCGTGCGCGCCAAACCAGCATGAGCAGCACCCCGATGAACGTCAACCCCAACGCTGCGCGGCGCAGCCAGAGGTGGAGCGGGTCTTCGTAGGTCAGGGTGTCCACATCGATCCAGCGGCGCAGCAGCGCCTGGCGGGTGGCGGGCGAAATATCCTGGAGGGCGGTGTTAAGGGCACTGCCCAGAGCCGTCAGCTCTTTGCGGTAGGCGAAGCTCAACGCGTATTCAAAGGGCAATGTCTCGCCGACTTGCACCCCCCGCACGCCGCTGTGGCGCTTGGCATCGCTGATGCTGGCGACATCCGCCACCACGCCATCGACCTCGCCGCGCATCAAGAGCTGAAAGCCACTCATGTCATCGCTCACCGCCACCCAGCGGATTTGCGGGTAGTGGGTGCGCACAAAAGTTTCCACCGCATAGCCTTTGCCCACCGCCACCGCGCGGCCTGCAAGGTCTGCCAAAACGGGGGCCGCCGGCCCCTGTTTGACCACCAAGACGGCAGGCACTTTGACGTAGGGCTCAGTAAACGCCAAGAACTCAGCCCGCTCGGGGGTGGGGCGCAGTGAAGAGATCAAGTCCACCTCCCCGCGGCGGGCCGCATCGAGAATGTTCGCAAGGTTATCCGGGGGCAACATCTGCACCTCGCCGCCCAGGCGCGGCCGCAAGATCTCGAGCACATCCATGGACAAGCCTTGCACATGCCCGGCAGGACCAGCACTCACAAACGGGGGGTAGTCTTTCTCCGGCGCAAAGCGGATCGTATGGGCGGCCGCAGCACTCGAGAGCAAGCCTGCACACACAGCCACACACCACCACAGGCCGTTACGCCAATGACGCCGGTCAGGGCGAACTGCTTGGTACGACATGGGTATCTCCCTCCCGGTGTTGGCACAACTTGGAAGTCTGCGCTTGTGCATTCAGTATAGGGCGCCCCCCTCTGAGTCGCCAACCCCTTTAGGCCCGGCTATCATGCGAATTTGACCAAGGATTGCGCATGATCAAGCTCTATATCGGCAACAAAAACTACTCCTCGTGGTCCATGCGCCCTTGGGTACTCTTGAAGCAGGCGGGCATCGATTTTGAAGAGGTCATGGTGCGGTTTGACTCGTTCGAGAGCCAATCCCAATTCAAAACCACGCTTGCCCCGCTCTCCCCCACCGGCAAAGTGCCGCTGCTGGTCGATAGCGACTTGGCGGTGTGGGACACCCTGGCGATTGCCGAATACGTGGCAGAGAGCTTTCCCAACCTGCAGCTCTGGCCTGCTGACAAGTCCGCCCGTGCGCGGGCCCGCAGTGTGTGTGCCGAAATGCACTCCGGCTTCACCGGCCTGCGCAGCAACTGCCCCATGAACATCGAAGCCACCCTGCTCGAAACCGGCGCTCTTATCTGGCGCGACAAGCCCGCAGTCCGCGCCGACGTAGCCCGCCTGAGCGCCATGTGGACCGAGCTGCTGGCCCAGTACGGCGGCCCCATGTTGTTCGGCCAGTTCTCGGTGGCGGATGCGTATTTCGCCCCGGTGTGCGCCCGCCTCAAAACCTATGGCCTGCCGGTCAGCCCGGTGGTGGGTGCCTATGTGTCCCGCGTGCTGGCCCTGCCCGGTGTGCAGGACTGGATCACCGGCGCGCTGGCAGAAAGAGACTTTCTCGACTTTGAAGAACCCTACCGCCTGCAGCGCTGAACCACGTCCAAAGCCCCCGCCTTTTATGCCAGCCCCCTCACCCGACTCCACCCGCAACACCGGTACCTTTTTGGTGGGCGGCGCTGTGCGCGACGCGCTCTTGGGCCTGGAGGTCAAAGACCGCGACTGGGTGGTGGTGGGCAGCAGCCCGCAGCAGATGCTGGACGCGGGCTTTATTGCAGTGGGCAAAGACTTCCCGGTGTTTTTGCACCCCCGCACCCAAGAGGAATATGCGCTGGCCCGCACCGAGCGCAAAACCGCGCCCGGCTACCGCGGCTTTGCGGTGCACGCCGCGCCGGATGTGACGCTGGAAGAAGACCTGGCCCGGCGCGACCTTACTATCAATTCCATAGCATCTCGCGCAGACAATAAGTGCGCCAATGGCACTTTTAATGCCAAAGACCTAATAGACCCCTTTGGCGGCCAGGCCGACCTGCAGATGCGTGTGCTGCGCCATGTGACCCCCGCCTTCCGCGAAGACCCGGTGCGCATCCTGCGCGTGGCCCGCTTTGCGGCGCGGTTTACCGAATTCACCGTGGCACCTGAAACCACCGCCCTGATGCAAACCATGGTGGAAGACGGCGAGGTGGACCACCTGGTGCCCGAGCGGGTGTGGCAAGAGCTTGCCAAGGGCCTGATGGAAACCCGCCCCTCCCGCATGTTTGAAGTGCTGCGCAGCTGCGGCGCCCTGAAGCGCCTGCTGCCTGAGCTGGACCGGCTCTGGGGCGTACCCCAAAGCCCCGAGCACCACCCCGAGGTGGACACCGGCGTGCACGTCATGCTGGTGCTGGACCGCGCCGCCCAGCTGGGTGCGCCGCTGGCGGTGCGCTTTGCCTGCCTGGGCCACGATCTGGGCAAAGGCACCACACCCGCCGACGTGCTGCCCCGCCACATCGGCCATGAGGAGCGCAGCGGCCGCCTGCTCAAAGCGGTGTGCCAGCGCCTGCGGGTGCCCAACGACTGCGCTGAACTGGCCGACGTGGTGGCCCGCGAGCACGGCAACATCCACCGCAGCGGCTCGCTCAATGCTGCTGCCCTGCTGCGCCTCTTGGAGCGCTGCGACGCCATCCGCAAACCCGAGCGCTTTCGCGCCGCCTTGCTGGCCTGCCAGTGCGATGCCCAAGGCCGTCTCGGCCTGCAAGATGCACCCTACCCCCAAGCCCAACGGCTGGGGCAGGCACTGGACTTGGCGCTGGCAGTTGCTACAGATTTAATAGCTGCTCGCGCAATAGCGGCGGGCGCTACTGGCCCAAAGATTGGTCAATTTATCCAAACCGCCCGCGCTGAGGCGATTGCCGCAGGGCTAGAGGCTGCCACCGTCACCTGAGGGTTGCACCGCAGCAAAGCGTGCCACCTGCCTTGGTATGCTTGGGGAATG
>JAIXVK010000529.1 GCA_027483085.1 Comamonadaceae bacterium
CCCATTATTGGGGCTACCGCAACTTTGAGGCGACCGACGCTTCCACCAACATCTCTCCTTGGGGCATCATCATTGCTGGTGAAGAGTTGCACAACAACCACCACACCTACCCCACATCGGCCAAGCTGTCGGTGAAGCCCTACGAGTTCGATATCGGCTGGATGTATATCTCCATCATGAGCGCCTTGGGTTTGGCGAAAGTCAAAAAGACACCGCCTAAAGCCGCTTACGGGGATGTCCGCCCTGTGGCCGATGAGAAAACCCTCGAGGCGCTGATCGCTAACCGTTATGAAATCATGGCAGCCTACGCCAACGGTGTGCGCCAGGCAGCACGTGTTGAACTCGCAGCCATGAAAGCGCGTAGCGCAGATGCCGCCGTGATCCAAGCCGCTAAACGCTGGATGCACCGCGATGTGGAGAAGGTGCCGGCCGCTGAGGCTTCGCAATTGGCCCAGGCCCGTGCAGCCTCGCCGGTTCTGGACAAGATGGTGACGATGCGCGAAGAGTTGCGCCAGCTGTGGCTGAACACCAGCGTCTCTCGCGAGCAGTTGACCAAGGATCTTCAAGCATGGTGCCACCGCGCTGAAGAGAGCGGTATCGCCGCCCTGCGTGACTTCTCCATGAAGCTGCGTGCTGCACGCGTCTAAGCGTTTGCCTCTCAGTATTGAAGCCCGCCTAGTGCGGGCTTTTTTACGCCTGTATGTTCTCTATAGCGAGAGGTAGTGGGTGTGCCGGCTTTGCGTAGGTCAAGGAGGAGCCCGCAGGGCGGGGGACACGAAGCAAAGCCGGCGCACTCACCACCTCGTTCGGAGCGAAACAGCGCAAAAATAATGGGCGTAAAAAAGCCCGCTCGAGGCGGGCTTTTCATCAAGGCAAGCGTGAATTACTTCAGCTTGATTTCCTTGTAGTCGACGTGCTTGCGAGCAACGGGATCAAATTTCTTGATCAACATTTTCTCGGGCATGGTCTTCTTGTTCTTGTCGGTCGTGTAGAAGTGACCGGTACCAGCTGTAGATTCCAGCTTGATTTTTTCGCGTCCGCCTTTGGTTGCCATGGTGTTGCTCCTTATGCCTGGCCACGTGCGCGCAAATCTGCGAGCACAACATCGATACCCTTTTTGTCGATCAGGCGCAAACCTGCATTCGAAATCCGCAGGCGAACCCAACGGTTTTCAGTTTCGACCCAGAAACGGCGATATTGCAGGTTCGGCAGGAACCGGCGCTTGGTTTTGTTGTTGGCGTGGGAAACATTGTTTCCGACCATGGGGCCTTTGCCCGTTACTTCACATACGCGTGCCATGTGGACACTCCGATTGATACGGCCAGTGCAAAAGTACACCGACCTCACCTCGCCAAAAAAAGGGTGGCGGTAACCCCCCGTCGATCACCTCAACGGAACCTGCTGAACCCCTTCCATAAGGGCGGCCCCTCACGGGGCGAATTCAGCAAAGCCTCAGATTATAGCCGGTTCGAAAAATGCAGCCCTAAGGGCTTATTCCTGCTGCTCGAGGAAGCGCTGTGCATCAAGTGCCGCCATGCAACCGGTACCAGCGCTGGTGATGGCTTGGCGGTAGACATGGTCTTGCACGTCGCCGGCTGCAAACACGCCGGGAATGCTGGTTTGGGTGGCAAAGCCTTTGAGGCCACCATTGGTGACGATGTAGCCGTTCTCCAGAGTGAGCTGGCCCTGGAAGATGTCGGTATTTGGTGCATGGCCAATCGCAATGAAACAGCCTTTGAGGGTTACGTCTTCCGTAGAGCCGTCGTGCACGCTTTTCAGGCGAATGCCGGTCACGCCTGTGGAGTCGCCCAAAACCTCTTCCAGGGTTTGGAAGGTCTTCAACTCGATCTTGCCGGCAGCCACTTTGTCCATCAGCTTGTCCACGAGGATCGGCTCTGCCTTGAATTTGTCGCGACGGTGTACCAAGTACACCTTGCTGGCGATGTTGGAGAGGTAGAGCGCTTCTTCGACCGCGGTGTTACCGCCGCCGACCACGCAGCACACTTCATTGCGATAGAAAAAACCGTCGCAGGTGGCGCAGCCGGATACGCCCCGGCCCATGAATGCGGACTCCGAGGGCAGGCCCAGGTATTTGGCAGACGCGCCGGTGGCAATGATCAGTGAGTCGCAGGTGTAGCTGTCGGTGTCACCTTTCAGTGTGAAGGGGCGCTTGCTCAAGTCGACTGCGTTGATGTGGTCAAAAATGATTTCTGTTTTGAAGCGCTCTGCGTGCTCCTGGAAGCGCTGCATCAGTTCGGGGCCCTGAACGCCGTTCACATCAGCGGGCCAGTTGTCGACTTCGGTGGTAGTCATGAGTTGGCCGCCTTGGGCGATGCCGGTCACCAGGACGGGGTTGAGGTTGGCCCGAGCGGCATAAACCGCTGCGGTGTAGCCTGCAGGACCGGATCCGAGGATCAAAACCTTGGCGTGCTTGGAATTAGACATGTTGTAACCTTCTTCGACGAAAATCAGAGATCGAGCCGTGTACAGTTCGATCGGACCGCAACCTCATGGGGTTGCGCTTGCGGGTTCTTCTGGGCATTTCAAAGCCCGACCCCCGATTGTAGGAAATCGCATAAAAGCAAGCAGGAGCGCTTATCAATGGCAATGTTGAGTAACCAGGATTTAATCCGCCGAGTCCCTCTTTTCGCCAATTTGACCCTGGAGCAGGTAGAAGACTTGGCTGGCAATGTCACCAAGCGCAAGATCAAGAAAGGGGAGGATGTGGTGCAGCAGGGCGAAATCTCGAACGCCCTCTACCTGATTCTTTCTGGCCGAGCCCATGTCGTAAAGACCGACAGCAAAGGCAAAGAAGTCATCCTCGCGACCTTGAAGGCCGGAGACTACATCGGCGAGATGAGCTTGATTGACAACGAGGCCCACTCCGCTACGGTTCAAGCAGATACGCAAATGGATGTGCTGGTGCTGGGGCGCGAAGACTTCACCCGCGCAGTCAATGCCAACATCACCATCATGGCGGCTGTTATGCGGGGGCTGGTCCAGCGCCTGCGCACCGCCGATCAAAAAATAGTTTCCTTGGCCCTGATGGGCGTCTACGGCCGCGTGGCCAACGTGTTGCTGGACATGGCCGAGCCGGTAGACAAGGGTGAAATGCTGATCCGCGAAAAAGTGTCGCGCTCGGACCTTTCCAAAATGGTGGGCGCTTCCCGCGAGATGGTCAGCCGCGTGATGAAAGACTTCGAGGACCAGGGCTTTATCAAAACCAACAAGGACGGTGGTATCCGGGTGTGGGAGCGCCGCTCCAAACCCCGCTGATCTACAGCGTCTGCGCAGCCGGATCGGGCTGCGTGTCTGCACATGACCTATTCATTACACACACTTCATTCCCCGACACGTAAAAAGGTTCAAGAGCCCCCCGCGGGTGTGAGTCGCTTTGCGAGCGAAATTGCACTGGTGGTGGGCTTTGTGCTGTTGGCCTTGTGGCTGATCGCGCTGTTCAGCCATTCTGCGCAGGATGCTGCCTGGTCCACCTCGGGCTCGGGTGCGCCGACCAAGAACCATGTGGGGCGTTTGGGTGCCCTGTGGTCAGATCTGAGCTATTTCCTTTTTGGTTTCTCGGTGTGGTGGTGTGTTGCCGCTGCCGCCCGTGGATGGTTGTCTCTGTTGGCTCAGCGATTGCGTGGAGATGGTCCGCAAGAGCCGGTGGCAGTTGCGCCGGTGAACCGGCGTTGGTTGTTCTGGTGTGGCTTGGCGCTGTTGATGTGTTCCAGCACCTCGCTCGAGTGGGCGCGCCTGTACCGGTTGGAGTTGATGCTCCCGGGTGCCAGTGGCGGTGCCATGGGGCAGTTGATCGGGCCGTGGAGCGTGCGTTGGATGGGCTTTGCCGGGTCAGGCTTGGTGGCAATCGTGCTCGGTTTGGTCGGTGTGTCGATGGTGTTCAATTTTTCGTGGCCGCGGGTCGCGGAGCGCATCGGTGCCTTCTTGTATTCCTTGCTGGAGAGTCGCCGCGAAAAGAA
>JAIXVK010000248.1 GCA_027483085.1 Comamonadaceae bacterium
AGTGTTTCCACTTGGCTGGTGAGTAGCGCGTTGGTCCGCTGAAGCTCCTCGTAGCGGAGTAACAAGCGTTCTACACGCTCGGCAATTTGGTCGATGGGAGTTTGATTCGCCATAAGGCTTTCATTGTAGAGGTGGGGCGAGTCGTCCCGGCGGAAAATCCGCGGTGTGCTGCCGCGCGCTGTGGCTCCCAGGCCGCATTGGGGTCGGGGCTAAACCAGATCACAAGTGACGTTGGCGCCTAGGCTGCGCTACCCGTGCTCGCTTTACGCGCTAAACATCTGCTATCTGCGGCGCATCGACGCCGTTACGCAATTGCCACAGCATGGCTCCCTGCTCTGCAGCTTTCTAGAAGTCTCAACCTCGATGAGACATCTGGATTATTTTGAGACGAGCTGGAGCCACGATGTTGGCAAACGTGGCGTTACGACTTGCAAGTAGTGGATTATTTCGAGGGAAAACCCTTAAAAAACTAGCGGTTTGACGCCCCCGGCTGTATTGGCATGTCTATTGCGGAAATGCTGGCGCCCATGACGAGGGCTGGAGACATGGAGTTATTTCGAAATAACTCACCTTAAATCAATTAATTTTCAAGAAAAGGTCAATTATGAAAAGCGTCAGTCAAATCACCGTTGCGAGTGCAATAACTTTGGGGGCCGTCTTGCAGTCCGCTTTTGCTGGAGGTCATTATGTCCCCGGGGTTGAGGGAGTACAAGCGGCGAGTGTTCCTCCTCCGGGCCTGTATTACCTGGGGTACCTGGTGAACTACAACGCCGGCTCCCTCCGGGCCCCTGGAACATCAAACGATGCGGCTGGCAATAACACGGCCAACGTTACTGCGCTGGCGAACCGTCTTGCGTGGATTTCAAACACCAAAGTCTTGGGTGCCGATTACGGCGCAGAGATGCTGATACCCGTTCTCGGGGTCGATACAAAATTCAGCGGATTGGGACTCAGCAATCAGAGCGACTCAGGCATTGGGGATATTTTCCTCAGTCCCTTGATTCTTGCTTGGCACGGTGATAAGTGGGATTCTGCTTTTGGCGCCGGTTATTGGTTCGATACAGGTCATTACGACGCCAATAACACTGCGAGCGTAGGGAAGGGATTTCAAACACTCATGCTGTCTGCTGGTGGGACGTATTACTTTGATGATGCCAAAACAATAACCGGATCTGTACTTACACGATACGAGAAAAATACAAGGATGTCCTCAGGCTTTAAGCCCGGTGATCATCTAACGGTAGAGTGGGGTATCGGAAAGAACTTTGGCACTTATAGCTTGGGTCTTGTCGGATATACCCAGTCACAGTTGACCAACGACGATGGGCCGAATGCAACTACTAATAAGTCTAGTAAAAATGCAATTGGCGTGGAGTTCAGTACACCGTTCCCTGCATTGGGTGGCCTGATCAAAGCAGCTTATTACAGTGAAACTGCTGCGCAAGCGGGCTCCAACCCTGAAACGAAGGGCTCGACCTTGCGCTTCACCTTTGTGAAGCCTCTGTAAAAAAACCCTGGCTGCATGCTCTGCGCTTTGGCAACGCGGAGCATGCAGACGGGGTGCTCGAGCCTCTGCGGCTCTACGGCTCTGCGGCTCAGCTGGAAATCATCAGCGTGTGGGCCCCAGCGCCTGAGGTCATTTGATCGTCCACTTTGAAGACGGCCACCGATGCTACCAACTGCTGTGCCTGATTCTCCAGGCTTTGCGCGGCAGCTGCGCTTTCCTCCACCAAGGCCGCGTTTTGCTGAGTGGTTTGGTCCATTTGGTTGACTGCTTGCGTCACTTGCTGGATGCCGGTGCTTTGTTCTGCGGTCGCAGAACTAATGTCCGCCACAATGCCCCGCACGCGGTTGATGGAGCCCACGATTTCTCCCATCGTGCTACCGGCGCGGTCCACCAGCGATGCGCCCAATTCAACCTGCTCCACGTTGCGGGAAATCAAAACCTTGATCTCCTTGGCTGCCTCTGCGCTGCGCTGCGCCAGGCTCCGGACCTCGGAGGCCACCACTGCGAAACCGCGCCCCTGCTCCCCGGCGCGGGCCGCCTCTACCGCCGCATTGAGCGCCAGGATATTGGTTTGGAAGGCAATACCGTCAATGACTCCAGTGATCTCACCGATTTTTTTGCTCGAATCACTGATGCCCTGCATAGTAGAGACAACCTGACCCACCACTTCGCCACCTTGCGTGGCCACGTCGGAGGCCGCTTGGGCTAGCCGATTCGCCTGTTGTGCATTGTCTGCATTGCTGCGCACGGTGGTGCCCAACTGCTCAAGGGTTGCGGCCGTTTGCTGCAGCGCGCTGGCTTGCTCTTCGGTCCGGTGACTCAAGTCGCTGTTGCCCTGTGAAATCTCGGCGCTGGCGGTTGCCACATGGTCCGCGCTGGCCCTCACAGATGCGACGCGCAGCGATAGATCCCGCCGCATGCCCACCAAGTGGGCGAGCACGCTGGTTTGGTCGCCGGGGGCACTCTGCAATTCCGACTTCAAATCGCCTTGCGCAATCCGCTGGACTTCGGTGCCCAGCACATCCGGCTCCGCACCCAGCTGGGACAAAATCCTCCGGGAAATCACCATAGCGGCCACCGCGCTGAACAGCACAGATGCCACCAGCGCGGCAATGGTGATGCCTTGAGCCCGGCTGGCTCTGGCCTCCGAGGCTGAGCGTTCGTCTTGAATCAGGCGGCTTTGGTAAGCAACAATTTTGGTGATGGATTCCTGCAGCTCACGCATGCCGGGTTGCGCCCGGGTGACGAGCCAAACGGCAGCTTCTTCCTTCTGGCCGCCCAAAGAGAGCTTCACGTAGTTGTCAAAAGCGGGGGTCGCTTTGGTGGTTTCGACATTGAAGAAGTCTTCCACCAGCTGCTTGCCGGTGGGGTCGTTTTCATACATGCGTCGCAACACATCGCGGTCCGCCATAAATTCTTTTTGGGCCGCCAGGCCGACGCTGATCGCCTTGTCAGCAGACGCTTTGTCGGGTGCCAGCATCGCTGTCAACACCGCATCCACACCAATGCGCACTTGGGTGGACAGCTTTTGCGCGAGCTCCAACTTGGCAATGCCCTCATTGACGACCATGGAGAGGCTCTCATTGGTGGACCGCACTTGCAGGAGCGCAACAGTACCGGTGAAAAGCGAGAGTAAGGCGAGGCTGAGAAAGCCGACCAACAAAGTATTTCTGACTGTCACCCCAATCTCCTTCTGTTCGGGAATCCGTAGGTTACACGATGGTGTCCCGATGGGTTGCTATCGGCACCAACGCATGCGGACTTTAAACGTACTGCAGAGACTCGCCCCCTGCACCCCACAAGGTGGCACCCGGTTTTGAGCCCCTGCCAAGCTATTTTCGGCGCGCGGATGTACCCCCGCTGCTGCTTGCTGCGTAAAATGCGCGGTGTTGGTGCTCGCGGTGTGGTTCGCATGCCGCAGTTCAACGGGAAGCAGGATGGGGTTGCCGCACGCGGCGGTCCTTAACCTGCGCTGCCCCCGCAACGGTAAGTGGACGTGTCGCTTTGACACTGCTTTCATCACAGTCACTGAACGCTTTGAACACGCGCTTGGGAAGACGATGAAGGTTGCC
>JAIXVK010000542.1 GCA_027483085.1 Comamonadaceae bacterium
ATGACCGTGTTTGCTGCCAATTACCGCTAGCTGGGCGCCTTTCGAACCCAGAGCTCTTGGTCGTTTGGGTGACTTCAGCTATGCAGCGAAAGCAGCTCTTCACAAAAACACCCGATTGGGGGATGTTCAAGCTGGCTCCTGACCGCAAGAATCGTGAAATCACTGGCGCACTCCACTCATTACAAAGTGCGGGGGGTGTCGGAATTTTTATACATGCACAGACGCACATGAATTTTTCGGAGACCGAGCCTGCAAAAGGCTTTCCAGCGCAATTGGCGCCGAGTTCATCCAGCAGCCTCCAAAATATTCCGCAGGTTTTACGGCATAAATTACGTTACACGTCGTGAATACACCTCCGAAGCGGCTCGCCTTCAAATACCGGAGCGGCGACCCTGCCACACTCGCGCGAGACCTGGCCTCTCTTCGAGACGCAACGTTCTACGCAGCGGATCGGCACACTTTGAACGACCCGTTCGAAGGACGATTTGACCGTGGACCGCTCGACTCCCAGTTTGATGCCATTCGGGGATTGGTTGCAGCCGTCACGCCGACAGCTTCCATCTTTCTCGAAGCCGTCACAGCCGCGGCAAGCGAGGTTCTTGAATTCGTCGACAAGAGCGGCGTCTTCTCGCTCAGCTACAACCCGCTGCAGGAGTTGATCTGGGCGCACTATGGCGGCTCTCATCGCGGATATTGCGTCGGCTACGACTTAGAGCAGCTCGTTGAATTTGAACCAAGCGTCCACCAGGCACTTGATGTTCAGTACAGCAATGTTGCTCCGGTCTTGAGAGCCTTTGACCTGATCTCCTCTGAGTCTCAGGTCGATGTTCTGAAGAAGATGCTCGGAGTCAAGTCAAAGCCTTGGGCATACGAAGAGGAGGTACGAGTCATCACTGTCCCGCCAGGCTTACACGAACACGACTACAGGGCGGTGAAGGTCGTGTACTTCGGCCTGCGCTGTCCCGAGGGCACTCGGTCCGCGGTGATGGAAGTTTTGGCAGGGCGAGGAGTCGCCTACAAGCAAGTCACAAGTCAGGCTTCCTCTTATGCTCTACACACGAAAGAACTACCTGACCAATTTGAGTCGGCACCAAAGTACAGGCAGACCGTCGCTCCTATCAGCGTAGGCGCGATCTATCCCGACTATCTGAAGCCAGAGCAAAAGCAGTATGCCGGTTATCTGTACAAGGCAGCCGAGATCGTGCGCCGGGAACCGTATTGTCAAGAGGTCACCAACGTGGATTTCAGCGGCTCGGAGAGCAAGCCTGGAAAACCGATAATCTATGTCCACTACCTTCGCGCGCCGAGCAAGTACGTCAAACGACTGTTTTCTCTCTCGGACATAGACAAACAGTACAAGGCACTTGGCCTTCCGCCGAACGACGTATAACCCCTCGTTCAACCTGACCCGCTACGGCAAGCGCCTTAAGCCCGGCCTGAGGCACATGGTGCATCATCTCAGTCCGAGCTTACGGCGTTTGCCTCCGCGGGCCGGTTAACTCGAACGTTAGGCGTCACACTCGCTACCCTCCATGCTTCCAAAACCACTTCAGCTGCAGCGGCGGCGCTGGACGCTCGTCTTTTCGGTCCCATTCACCGCCTTCATGGCTCTTGTTGGCACATACTCCGTCTACCTGATGTTCACAGGTGACAGCCTTGTAATGGTGGTAGCGGGCTGCGGGGCATTTGTCGCGCTATGCATAGGAGGAACTGTGGGGAAGTCTGTGCTTGAGGCTTGGCGTAACAACGACCCGGCAGTTATCGTCGACCGGTACGGATTGCACGACACGAGGAGCGCGACGGGTTTTATTCCTTGGGATCAGATCGAGACAGTAAAACTTGACGTTGATGAACAGAGGATTCTGGTCAACATTGCCACCGCCCACAGGTGCCGCCCACTAGCAAGTGCAACTCGGCGGCTACTAGCTGGCGCAGACCACACCGTTGCACTCGGAGGCCTGTGCTACAGCCCCCGTGAACTCGCAAGGGCACTGGCTGAGCACCATCGGAACGGGAAGGCAGGAAGCATGCGTAATGCCACTGCAAGTGACGCCTAACACCTCGCTCAAGCGGAGAGCCAACGGCACGCCGCCTGCCGTTTAGCTCGAACGTTAACGCCTGCTTTGAAGCGCACCTAATTTCTGTCATCAGCTTTAAGCAGTCCTAAAAATTGGGACAAAAAGATTGCTAGCGCCCATCGAATATGCGCTGAGTACTACTAAAAATATAGCAAGCTGTTTTCGCGCGTCGAACCTAATTCGGTTCAGAACTTGATCTTCCCTGTCCAGATATCCGCATACATGCGCCAGTCGCCCATCAGGCTGTAGAGCGGGCGCTTGAAGCTGGCGGGCTTGTTCTTCTCAAAGCCAAAGTGGCCCAGCCACGCAAAGCCGTAGCCGCACAGTAGCGCGTAAACAAAATACTGGGGCTTGCCTGTGATTAGCAGCATCACTAGGCAGGCCAAACTCAGCGTGGAGCCCACAAAGTGCAGGCGGCGGCAAGTGGTGTTGCTGTGCTCGCGCAAGTAACCCGGATAAAACTCGGCAAAACTCCGAAAACTGCGGGGGTCCAAGGATGTATCGGTTGGCATGGGGGCTCCGTTATCAAATCAGCCCTCATGCTCTACCGCGCCGGCTTGGCCGGCAAGAGGGCGCGCCCTAAGGTTTGC
>JAIXVK010000137.1 GCA_027483085.1 Comamonadaceae bacterium
GGTTTTGATGCGTTCCACCTTGCTCCAGTCCACGCTGGCGGTGCCCACGCCGCCTGCGGCGTTTTCCAAGCTCTTCATGCTGGCCTTGGTGCTGCCGGCCACCGGCACGGCTTCAAACTTGGCGCTGAATTTTTCCAGCGCCAGGCCGCCCCAGAGGTTGGCGGTGGTAGTGTGCCAGGCGCCGTTTTGCTGGCGGCTGATGAAGCCGTTGGCCAGGCGGCCCATGTCGTCCTTCCAGGCCGGATCGTCCATCACGCTGAGGATCAGGCGCGCGGTGTTCACATCGCCGTTTTGCATCAGCCACCACCAGTAGTCGTCCTTCTCGCTGCTGAAGATCATCTTGGTGCCCTGGTAGCTGATGCGGCTGCGCAGGATCTGGTTGGCCTCCGCAATACGCTTGTCGCGCTCGGGCACATCGTTCACACGCTTCAGGATGTTGAGCCAGTCAATCACCGCGTGCGTGGGCCACTGGTTGGGTGCAATGGTGATGCTGTTGACCATGCGGCCCTGGGCTTTGCCGTAGCGCGACAGCGCCTCGATGGCGGCCAGCTTGCGCATGTCCAGGTCTTTGCGTGGGCTCCAGAAGTCGCGCTGGATGCGGCCTTCCACAAACGCAATCAAACCGCGTTCCATGGGCGCGCGGATTTCATCGCTCAGTGCAAACGCGGGGTTGATGGTGGATGCCTCATGGGTAGCGGCCAGCAGGTAGGCGGTCAGCGTGTCACTGCCGCGGTTGGCCTCGCTATCGCGCGGGGGGAAGTAGTTGGCCAGGCCGTCGCTGTCCAGGTAGCTCGGTATTTGCGCGGCCACGCTTTGCCACAACTTGCCGTCGCGCAGGCCCACGCTCTTGCTGGTCTTTTGCTCCAGGCATGCAAAGGGGTAGAGGGCAAACCAGTCTTTCACCCCCGGCAGGCCTTCGGCCAGCTTGGGTTGCAGCGCCATCTTCAGGCCGCCACGGCCGGGAAGGGCATCGGCAGGGGCGTTCACGTCCATGGTGAGCGGACCGTCAATCTGTACCAACGTAGCCTGCTGCACCGTGAGCGGTACCGCTGGCACGATGCGTTGGCGCGCCTTCAGCGCATCTCTGGCGCCGCTGATGGTGTCTTTGGCTTCAATCTCCCACAGGATGGCTTCGTTGCGGCTCAATGCGAGCTGTGCGGGGGCAGTCACATTCCATGCAACCTCACGGGCATCTTCCGCAGGTATATCAATGGTTTGTTGCTCTAAATTTAATAGCGTGGCCCGCGGAGTCACCAGCACCTTCATGGCCTGCTTGGTGGTGTTACGCAGTGTCAATTGTGCGCGGTACTGGTCGTCTTCGCGCACTAACGGCGGCAGGCCGCTGATGATCTGCAAATCTTGCGTGGCGCGGATGCTGGTGCTACCCGTGCCAAACAAGCCGGTGGACGCATCGGCCACTGCAACAATCTTGAAGGTGGTGAGTGCATCGTTGAGCGGCACCGTCACTTGGGCTTGGCCATTGGCGTCTAGCTTGAGCGCTGGCTTCCAAAGCAACAAGGTCTCCAGCAGCTCACGCGCGCCGCTGTGTCCACCACCGCCACCGGGTGCCACGGCCTTGCGGCCATAGTGGCGCCGGCCGATGATTTCCATTTGCGCGGTGGATGTTTCCACGCCCCAGCTGCGCCGCTGCAACATGGCATCGAGCAGGTTCCAGCTGCGGTTGGGCATCAGCTCCAGCAGGGCCTGGTCTACCGCGGCCACAGCCACTTCGGCGTTGGCAGCCGGTTGGCCATTGGGCAGCTTGACGGTGATGGTGACCTGCGCCTTGCCGCGCACGGCGTAGCTTTCCTTGTCGGCCTTGACGCTCACATTCAGTTCATGCGCCTGCGTGCCCACGCGGATTTCGGCCACACCCAGCCTGAAGGCGGGCTTGCTCAGGTCCACCAGTGCAGTGGGCGCCACGTATTCACGCCCCTCGTACCAGAAGCTGGTCCACCACTCGCGCGGAGCCTTGTAGCCCCAGGTGAAGAAGCTGTACCACGGCACTTCGCGCAGGCGGCCGCGCAGCACCAGTGCGCTCACATACACATTGGGGACCCAGCCTTCCTGGATCTTCAGGTGGATGGTCGGGTCCTGGCCGTTGAGCTCCACCACCTCGGTGTGCACAATGCCTTCGCGCTCCACCGCTACCAACGCGGTGGCAAAGCGGAAGGGCATGCGCACCTGGAAGTTGGCCGTCTCGCCAGCTTGGTAGCTTTTCTTTTCGGGCAGCAGGTCGATGCGGTCGTTGTTATCGCCACCGAACCAGAGCTCGCCTTGCTTGGTCACATACACGCTGCTGGCCGCCTGAATGCTGTTGCCCGAGCCGTCTTTGGCGGTCACTACCAGCTCCACCTGGCCGGCTTCGTTGACCTCGGTTTCGCACAGCAGCAGGCCGCGGGCATCGCTCTTGCCGGAGCACACGCTACCCAGTTCTTTGGTGCTGGTTTTGTTGTCGTAGGTGTAGAAGCCGCCCACCATGCGCTTGCGGGTGGTGGTAGTGATGCGGGCGGTGGCTTTCACTTCCAGCGCCACACCGGCTTGCGGTTTGCCGGACAAGTCCAAGGCGAGCGCGCGGAACTTGATCTTTTGTCCGCTGGAAACCCAGCCCTCGGTCTTGATACCGGCAATCACGCTGGCCGGCCACAGGGGTTGGGTGCTGCGAATGGTTTGCACTTCGCCGTTGGGGTCGGAGTAGGTGGCTTCCAGCAGCAGGTCTTGCGGCTGGCGGCTCTTGGGCACATCGGCAATGGTCAGCCTGCCGCCGCCATTCTTGTCGAGCGTGATCGGCATTTTGTCGGCGATGACGCGGGCATCCGCGCTGGCGGTGTTTTCTTCTTCGCCTTCGTCCGAACGGGCTTGTTGCCCGACCTGCGGTGGCGAGAAGCTGAACTCGCTGAAGTCCGCAAAGCTCAGGCCCTTGGCCCGCACTAGGGCCGACACGCGCACCGGCAGGTTGACCGCGCCGCCACCGGACACGTAGTTCACTTGCACATCCAACGGCACCTGGGTGGCATTGACCAATGGCTTTTTCTCGGTAGCGGTGACACGGCCCTCAAGCACCGGCAGGCGGAACTCTTCGACCCGGAACTCGCCGGTGTAAAAGTCCTGCCGACCGTTGCCACTCGTGAGCTGCACCTGGTAAGCACCCAGCTTGGCGCCTTGAGGGATGGAGAA
>JAIXVK010000652.1 GCA_027483085.1 Comamonadaceae bacterium
GCAGGCACTGGTTGCCAAACCCACTGTCGGCGTCATTCCGGCCAACTGGCGCCCGTACATTGACAAACTGCCCATGGATCCCTGGAACCGGGCCTACCTCTATATCAACCCCGGCCTGAAGAGCGAGGTCGATGTGATGTCCTTCGGCGCGGATGGCCAAGCCGGCGGCGATGGAAAAGATGCCGACATCAACAACTAGCCTCGCATCCGGTCCTGTAAAACCACGCACCCGGTCGCGTGGCTTTACGTTGTTGGAGTTGATGATTGTGGTGGCCATCACCGGAATGGCCTCTGCTGCGGTTGCATTCGCCTTGCGGGACAGCACCCAGACCCAGCTCGATCGTGAGGCCCAGCGCCTGGTCGCGCTCCTCGAGGCGGCTCGGGCAGAGTCTCGCGCCACCGGAGTCAGCTTGCAGTGGCGGGCCACGCCCGGCGGATTTGAGTTCACCGATGGCATCAAAACCCGGCCCCAGCGCTGGGACCCCACTACCCTGCAGGCCCGCAGCGAAACACCGGTTGTCTTGGGCCCCGAGCCTGTCATAGGCCCGCAAACCATTCGCCTCAGCAACAGCGACGCTGCAGGCCCCAGCCGGTATGTGACCACCGATGGCCTTCGGGCCTTTGAGGTGCGCAACGCGGCGCCCATAGGACCAACGGGGGCCGCACCGTGAAGTGGCATCGCCGCTGGCACGGCACACAGGGCTTTACCCTGATAGAGGTGTTGGTTGCGCTGGCCATTGTGGCTGTCACGCTCATCGCCGGGCTGCGCGCCAGCGCCACCATGACCCGGAGTACCGAGCGCCAGAGCAGCCGGGTGCTGGCCCAGCTCTGTGCTGAAAATGCGCTGGTGCAATACCGCCTGAGCGGTCAGCTACCGGATGTGAGCGACAGCACCCAAGAGTGCGCGCAAGCGGGCCAATCCTTCGAATTACGGCTCCTGGTGCAGTCCACACCCAACCCGAATTTTCGGCGGGTCGAAGCGCGGGTAGCCAAAGACGGCGCCCCCCTGCTACAGCTCAGTACCGTGTTGGGGCGCTACTGATGCAACGCCCGTCCCGCCGCACCGATAGTGCTGGTTTCACCCTGATAGAACTCTTGGTGGCGCTCGCCGTCATGGCGCTCATGACCACCATGGGGTGGCAAGCCCTCGCTGGCATGCAAAGCGCCATGGAGGGCAATCGCAGCCACAACGATGCGGTGCTCACCACCGAGGCGGGCCTGAACCAATGGACCGCCGATCTTGACGCCTTGCAAGAGATCCCCCAAACCCGCAGCCTGGACTGGGACGGCCGGGCCCTGCGCCTGACCCGCCGCAGCGCCCAGCAAGGCGATGGCGCTTACGTCGTGGCCTGGACGCGGGCAGAACGCGCGGGCCGGGCCGTCTGGCTGCGTTGGCAGTCAGGCCCTGTCAGCACCCGCGAAAGCTGGCAGGCTGCCTGGGGCGCAGCGGCTGCGTGGGCGCAAGGCTCACAGGCGAGCACCGTCAATGCACTTGCGGGCAACGCCAGCAGCATCCGCCCGGCAGAGGTCAGCATCACCGCACTGTCTGCATGGCAATTGTTTTACTACCGCGGAGGCGCCTGGAGCAACCCCCTCTCCAGCGCCGGTGCACAGGACGCTGCAGCCCTGCCCGACGGGATACGCCTTGTCTTGACGCTGGACGCACCCCATCCGCTGGCCGGCACCCTCGCGCGGGATTGGGCCCGTCCAACCCTGTCGGGAGCCACCCCGTGAAAGTCCAGCGCGGCGCGGCCATCCTGACGGCCTTGTTACTCATGGCGCTGGTCGCCACGCTCAGCACCGCAGCGCTTTGGCAACAAGCGCGCGCCTATGACCTTGAAGCGGCAGAGCGGGCCCGTGTGCAAGCGAACTGGGTGCTGCAGGGCACCACCGACTGGGCGCGCCTGATTCTGCGGGAAGACGCCCGATCCGGCACGGTCGACCATCTGGGCGAGCCCTGGGCCATCACCCTGCAAGAGGCCCGACTCAACACGTTCTTGGCCAACGGTTCCGCCAACGCAGAAGACTTACCCACCGATGTTCTGCAAAACGCCTACCTCTCCGGCAATATCAACGACTTGCAGGCACGCCTGAACGTGACTAACCTGGTGCTGGACCAGCAGGTCCACGAGCCGACACGCAACGCGTTTATCCGGTTGTTTGACCTGCTCAAGCTCCCGCCGGCCGAATTGCAGCTGTTGATCAACAATTTGCAAGCCGGCCTGGAGGCACCCAAAGCAGGCCAAGAAAGAACCTCCAGCTCCAGCAACACCCCCTTGCTGCCGCGCAACCTCGACCAACTGGCATGGCTGGGCGTCTCCCAGCGCAGCCTGGCCCAATTGCGGCCTTATGTCGTGGTCCTCCCGGACCGCAGCACGGTCAACATCAACACGGCGACGGCGCTGGTGCTACAAGCCATCGTCCCCGGAATGGACGGGGCCAGCGCCCAACGCCTCATCGACAGCCGGGCAAAAAGCCCGCTGCGGAGCATGGGCGACGCGCCTGCCGCATCGGGCTTGCCGCAATCGGCATTCCAAGACAACTTGGTCAGTGTGAACTCGCGATTCTTTGAGGTCCGCACCCGCCTGCGGATCGGCACGCTCACGACCCAGGAGCGCACCGCCGTGCTGCGCGAAGGTTTGCAGGTGAAATCTCTCTGGAAAGAACGTGAGGCGCCGCAAGA
>JAIXVK010000345.1 GCA_027483085.1 Comamonadaceae bacterium
CCCAAACAAGCGCAACAGGGTTCTATCGAAAAGAAGGGTTTGAGCCCGTAGGGCCAGAATTCGAAGAGGCGGGCATTGCCCACCAAGAGATGGAAATTCGCTGGCCCTGAAGAGCGGCCGCCGGGCTTAAGTTAAAAGCCTAACGAGGCCAGCAAGTCATCCACATCATCTTGCTTGAGTGCGTTGTCCGCAGTTTGCGGCCCCTCGAGCACATGGTCGTCGACGGACACGGTGCCTTCGGTTGCAGCAGCCTTTGTGCTCACCACGGCCTCCGGGCTACTGTCGATCAGGAGCTGGACCAATTGCATTTCGGTCCGGCTGATGATGTCGATCACCTTTTTGATCACCTGGCCCGACAGATCCTGGAAATCCTGGGCCATCATGATGTCACTCAAGACCTCGGCCTGCTTGGATGAAAACTGCGCCGTGGAGTGGGCAAACTTTCCGCAGGTCACTAAGAGGCCCTTGGCTTTTTCATCGCTGTAGTCCGCGCTCTGCGCCAAGCGCGTGAGCGCAGCACCCAGCTCATCACCGCGTTTCGCCAAGTCATCGCAAGCGGGCTTGGCTTCTTCGACCAGGTTCAACACCTTGTTGGCCGCGTCTTCGGTCATCTTGCCCACATAGGCCAAGCGATCACGGGCGTTCGGAATCTCTTCGACGATGTTGTGGAGTTGGTTTGCGCCCAATACCGAGAGTGCTTCGTGCATTTCGCGGGTGATGGAACCCAATCGGGCAAAAGCTTCTTCTTTGCTAAGCGGTGTAGACATAAGCGGTCGTAGTCCTTCGGGCGCGGTGTCGTTCAATGCTTATTATGGGCTGCCTTGCGGCACATGCAACCGGTCAACCGCGATAAACAGGTGGTAAACAGGCCTCAAATGTCTTCCAACAACGGGTAAGGCAAAGGTTGGAGCGTGAGCCTTCCCCCGCCAACTGCCAGTTCGGCGTCTTGGTGAGAGGTCTGTAACACCACCAAGGCGTCATAACCCCCGGCTGGGGACGTCGCAGCTTGTACGACTTGGCCAACGACGTTGTCGGTGTCCTCAGCGACGCAGACGTCTTGACCTGGCGACAGTTCGGCAGTGGTGTGTGCGAGGTAAGTGCGCCGCTTTAAGGTGCCCCGAAATTGACTACGAGCCACAACCTCTTGGCCCGGGTAGCAGCCCTTTTTGAAGTTGACCCCGCCCACAGACTCGTAGTTCAACATTTGCGGCACAAAAGCCTCATAGACCGGCAGTGTCACGGTGGCGATGCCGCTGATGACCTCCCCCCATTGCCAAGTCTGCAAGCTCATCGCAGCACCTTCTGGTTGAGGTGCATCAAACGGGCTCACCCAGAGTTGGCGCTTGGTAGGGCCGGCGGGGTAAAGGGTGATCGCTATGCCGTCCACCAAGTCAGCCTTGGACCAGGCCTGGTCCGGCGTCGCAGCTGTGGTTTTGGTGGCCTCTCCAGAGAGTCCCCAGATGGCGTAGCTGTCCGACACGTCACTCAACTGAACCTTGGCGCGCATCACAAACATCGATAGACGCTTGAGCGTAGGTGCCAGCAGATCTTTGCTACAAAGCAAAAAGATATCGCCATCTGATGCTTTAAATCCGACGAAGCTGGCCTGCATGCGGCCTTTGGCATTGCAAAAAGCCGCCAAGCGAGCTTGATCTAAGCCCAGCAATGAGAAGTCCTGCGTCAGTTGGCCATGAATGAATTTGGCAGCGTCGGCGCCGTGAAGTCGGATCACGCCCCAATGTGTCAATCTTGCCACCCCGGCAGGCAGGGCGAATGGTGTGGATGCGTTCAGTACGGTCATAGCCTGAATTATCATTCTTCGTTTCATCCAGACAGAGAGTAGGGCCGTGCGCTTTTTCATTGCCGTCGTTTTGGCAGTTGTCGCTTTAGTGGCTTCGGGCTTTGCATGGGTTCAGTCACCGCTGAAGTTAGAAGCAACAGTGGTTGATATACATATAGACGCAGGAAGTAGTGCGCGTGAAGTGGCACATCAGGTAGCAGGTTCGGGCGTGGATGTGTCGGAAGACCTGCTCTATACATGGTTCCGGCTCTCTGGCAAATCGCGCCAAATCCGCGCTGGCAGTTACGAGCTGACTACAGGCATCACGCCCCGGACGTTGCTGGAAAAGTTTGTACGCGGTGACCAAGCGCTCAGGTCCGTCACCATTCTGGAAGGCTGGACATTTCGCCAAGCGAGACAGGCATTGGCCAAAGCCGACGCACTCAAACAAAACAGCCGGGGTTTGTCGGACGACGCCATCATGGCAGCCCTCGGGAGAGCCGGGCAACATCCGGAAGGGCGCTTTTTCCCTGACACCTATACCTATGCCAAAGGCAGTAGTGACATGGATGTGCTGGGTCAGGCCCTCAAAGCAATGGACAAGCAACTTGAAGCCGCGTGGAGCCTTCGCCGAGCAAACCAGCATTTGCAATCGCCCGAGCAGGCTTTGATTCTCGCCAGCATCATTGAAAAAGAAACAGGCAAGACGGCGGACCAAGCGTTGATTTCATCGGTATTTCACAACCGGATGCAAATTGGAATGCGCTTGCAAACCGATCCGACGGTGATTTATGGCTTGGGCGAACGTTTCGACGGCAACTTGCGACGCTCCGATTTGCTGGCGGATACCCCTTACAACACCTACACCCGCAATGGTCTGCCTCCGACTCCGATTTCTTTACCGGGGAAATCTGCACTCATTGCCGCGATTCAACCGGTGTCATCCAAGGCGCTTTATTTTGTGGCCCGAGGAGATGGGAGCAGCTATTTCAGCGAATCTTTGGACGAGCACAATAGGGCGGTCGACAAGTACCAAAGAGGGCGCTGAGCCAGAAGTTATGCAGGGACTGTTTATAAGTTTTGAGGGCATCGATGGAGCGGGCAAATCGACCCATATCGATGCTGTCCGGCTAGCGTTCGAAGCCTCGGGCGCCAGAGTCACCTTGACGCGAGAGCCCGGTGGCACGCCGTTGGCGGAGCAGCTGCGGGGTTTGGTCTTGAATGACCCGATGGACGCGATGACTGAAGCGCTGATTGTGTTTGCCGCGAGGCGCGATCACTTAAAACAGGTGATTTGGCCCGCATTGGCGCGTGGCGATGTGGTTCTGTGTGACCGCTTTTCTGATGCTAGCTTTGCCTATCAAGGCGGGGGCAGAGGTTGCGCTTGGAGCACCTTGGAGACCCTTGAAGCTTGGGTGCAAACTCCGCCGGTTGCGAAGAACGACGCTACTTCGCCGCAACCCATAAAGCCGCTGTTGACTATTTGGTTCGATTTGCCGGCCGCCGTAGCGGCCCAGCGGCTTACGGCTGCGCGGATCCCGGATAAATTTGAATCTCAACCTCAGGCGTTTTTTGAAAAAGTGGCAGAGGCCTACGAACGGCGGGCACAAGAGGACCCTACACGTTTTGCCAGGATCAATGCGGATCAAACAATGGCTGCAGTGCGCTCTGATGTATTTGCAGCACTTGTGACGAGAGGACTGCTGAAAGCATGAACCTTGCACCATGGATTGAGCG
>JAIXVK010000118.1 GCA_027483085.1 Comamonadaceae bacterium
AAGAAGACGCCGACTTCAAACTGGTCAGCCACCCGCTCTGAACCCCGCCCCGGGCGCAGCCCCTGCGCCTGGGGCACTTCACATTACTTTGCATCTCCGCGCTGGAACTCGGGGTAAATCGTCCTTATCTGAAGCAGGTCTAGTCTGTTTCTTGAAGGATGACACCATGCAAACCCACGCGCGTTCTCTCTACCTCAAAGCGACATTCATCGGCGTGCTCGCGTCCAGCTGCTTCCTGGGCGGCTATGCGCTCTCGCAGCGCCACCCGGCCACCGCACCGGCCGACGCCACACCCACGCCTATCAGCCGCGCGATCGACGCCCGCGGCGCCGCGCAGGCCAACTTTGGCGACATCGCAGAGCAGCAAGGGCCGGCCGTGGTCAACATCAGCGTGCAGGGCACGGTCAAGACCAGCGCGCGCAGCGGCGGGCCGCAACTAGACCCGCGCGATCCCTTTTACGAGTTCTTCCGCCGCTTTCAGCCGCCTGCCGAGGCAGACAATGCCCCCACCCGTGGCACCGGTTCCGGCTTCATCGTCAAGGCCGATGGCGTGGTGCTCACCAACGCCCACGTGGTGGCCGATGCCAGTGAGGTGACGGTCAAACTCAAAGACAAACGCGAGTTCAAGGCCAAGGTGCTGGGCATCGACAAACTGTCGGATGTGGCGGTGCTCAAAATCGATGCCAAAGACCTGCCCACCGTCAAAATTGGTGATCCGAAAAACAGCCGCGTGGGCGAATGGGTGGTCGCCATCGGCTCACCCTTCGGGTTTGAGAACACCGTCACTGCGGGCATCGTCTCGGCCAAGTCGCGCACCCTGCCCGACGAAGGCTATGTGCCCTTCCTGCAAACCGATGTGGCCATCAACCCCGGCAACTCCGGCGGCCCCTTGTTCAATCTGGCGGGCGAAGTCATCGGCATCAACTCGCAGATCTACAGCCGCAGCGGCGGCTACCAGGGCTTGTCGTTTGCCATTCCGATCGATGTGGCCATGAAGGTCGAAGGCCAGCTGCTGGCCCACGGCAAAGTGAGCCGCGGCCGCTTGGGTGTGGCGATTCAAGAGCTGAGCCCGGACCTGGCGGAGTCCTTCGGGCTGGACAAGCCCACCGGCGCCCTGGTGAGCTCGGTGGACAACGGCAGCGCGGCCGACAAGGCCGGCTTGCAGGCAGGCGATGTGATTTTGAAATTCAACGGCACCGCCATCACCCAATCCAGCGAGCTGCCGCCGCTGGTGTCTGACACCGCGCCGGGCAGCAAAGCGGCCTTGAGCGTTTGGCGCCAAGGCAAGCTCAAGGAGCTAAGCCTCACGCTGGGTGACATGGAGTCAGGCAAGGTCGCCGGGGGCTATTTTGTGCCGCCGACGGTGGGTTAAGCACCAAATCAGCCTCCAGCGCTCGTGGAATATGCGCGGGCAGCTATGCTTTCAGGAGCAACTGCTGGAGCACCAAGCGGGCGCTGGACAGGTTGGTTGCACACGGCACGTCATGCACATCACAGGCACGTACCAGGGCATTGATGTCGGGCTCGTGGGGCTGTGGGGTCATGGGGTCGCGCAGGAAGATCACCGCGTCCACCTCCCCCACGGCCAAGCGGGCGCCAATCTGCAAGTCGCCGCCCCAAGGGCCGCTGAGCATGCGCTCCACGCTCAGGCCTACCTCGTCGACCAAGCGGCCGCCGGTGGTGCCGGTGGCCATCAAGGTGCAGGTTTGCAGATAGGGGGCGAACTCACGGGCGAGTGCCACCATGGTGTCTTTTTTGCGGTCGTGCGCAATCAGGGCGATGCGCGGGCGCTCAGAAGGGGTGCGGGTGGCAGGTCGTTGGGCAGGGCTGGTACTCATGCCCGCATGCTAAAGCACCAGGCGGGACGAGGCAGGCACATGCGCCATCAAAAACTCCATCTGGTCCGCCAGGATGCGGCGGTTGCGCAAAATAAAGTCTTCCCACAGGCTGGGCACATAGGGCGTGTAGAGCAGCGGCATGTTGGCCTGCTCCGGCGTGCGATGGCTCTTGCGGTGGTTGCACGGCTTGCAGGCGGTCACCACGTTCATCCAAGTGTCGATGCCGTGCTGGGCGAAGGGAATAATGTGCTCCCGGGTCAGATCGGGTTCATGGAAGTGCCCGCCGCAGTAGGCGCACACATTGCGGTCGCGGATGAACAGCTTGGCGTTGGTCAGGCCGGGGCGCAAGTTAAAGGGGTTGATGCGGGGCACACCGCGGGTGCCAATGATGCTGTTGACCCGGATGATGGATTGCTGCCCGGTGACCGAGTTGTGGCCGCCATGGAACACCGCGACCTCGCCGCCGGCTTCCCAGCGCACTTCGTCCGCAGCGTAATGAATCACCGCTTGTTCGAGCGATATCCAGGATTGGGGCAGCCCTTGGGCCGACAACTTCAAGACTTTCACGCAACGCCTCCATCAACGGTTCAAACAACCACCAACACAAGTCTGCAAAGGTCTGCAAGTGCGCACCGGACGAGCGGCCCGGGCCCTGCTCGGTCACAATATACCGTGTTTCCATGACAAATTGGCTTCAGGCGCCGATGCGATGTGCGCAGCCTGCTATCAAAAAGATAACAACTCCATGAAGGTTTTTCGCGGTTTCAAGCACCCCGGCGTTGCCGAGGCGTGCGCAGTGACGATTGGCAACTTCGATGGCGTGCACCGGGGCCACCAGGCCATGCTGGCCTTGCTGCGGGGCGAGGCCCAGCAGCGTGGGGTGCCCAGCTGTGTGCTCACCTTTGAGCCCCATCCGCGCGACTATTTCGCCAAACTCCATCAAAAGCCAGAGTTGGCACCCGCCCGGGTAGGCACCCTGCGCGACAAGCTGGACGACCTGGCCAAGGCCGGTGTAGACCAGACCATCGTGCTGCCTTTCGATGCGCGCCTGGCCAACCAGAGCCCGCAAGACTTCATCCAGCAGGTGCTGCAGGACGGCCTAGGGGCCCGCTATGTGCTGGTGGGTGACGATTTCCGCTTCGGCAAGGCCCGCGCGGGCGACTACGCCCTGCTCGACGCGGCGGGCGAGGCCCACGGCTTTGACGTGGCCCGCATGAATAGTTATGAGGTGCATGGCCTGCGCGTCTCCAGCTCTGCGGTGCGCGACGCACTGGGCCAAGGGCGGATGCAAGATGCCGCCCGCCTGCTAGGCCGGCCGTATTGCATCAGTGGCCATGTGGTGCACGGGCGCAAACTGGGCCGTACCTTGGGCTTCAAAACCCTGAATTTGCGCTTTGCCCACTGGAAACCCGCCGCCAGCGGCATTTTTGTGGTGCTGGTGCACGGCCTCTCGCCCAAACCCCTGCAAGGCGTGGCCAACCTCGGGGTGCGCCCCTCGCTGGACCCTAACGACGTGAACCGCGGCCGGGTGCTGCTGGAGACGCATTGCCTGGACTGGCCGGAAGAACTGGGCCCGGAGGGGGCCTACGGTAAAATCATCCGGGTGGAACTTCTACACAAACTGCACGACGAGCTCAAATACGACGGCCTGGATGCCCTGACCCAAGGGATACAGAAAGACCGCGACGACGCACGTGCCTGGCTCGCCTCGCACACCAACGCGCCGGGCAGCACCCGAATTTGACGGGGCTGGCCCCTGCGGCCACCCGACGCACCTTGCCCCGCGTCACCTGTCTCCCTCTGGGGTTGCCTTGGCCCATGCGCCGGTAACCCCCCACCCGAATTGCTTGCACAAAGCCTCCAAACCGAGAGTTGGCCATGACTGAACCCGTTGATTACCGTAGCACCCTGAACCTGCCCGATAGCGCCTTCCCCATGCGCGGCGACCTGCCCAAGCGCGAGCCGGCCTGGGTGAAGACCTGGAACGAAGAGGGTTTGTACAAAAAACTGCGCGATGCCCGCGCCGGCCAGCCCCTGTTCGTGCTGCACGACGGCCCGCCCTATGCCAACGGCAAGCTGCACATCGGCCACGCGCTGAACAAAATCTTGAAGGACATGATCGTCAAGAGCAAGCAGCTCGACGGATTCGATGCGCAATACATCCCCGGTTGGGACTGCCACGGCCTGCCGATCGAGAACGCCATCGAAAAGCTGCACGGCCGCAACCTGAGCCGTGACGACATGCAAGCCAAGAGCCGCGCATTTGCCACCGAGCAGATCGATCAGCAACGCGAAGACTTCAAGCGCTTGGGCGTATTGGGTGACTGGGAGCGCCCCTACAAAACCATGAACCCTGCCAACGAGGCCGGCCAGATCCGCGCCTTCAAGCGCGTGATCGAGCGCGGCTTTGTGTACCGTGGCCTGAAGCCGGTGTACTGGTGTTTTGACTGCGGCTCCAGCTTGGCCGAGTTCGAAATCGAATACGCCGACAAGAAAAGCGACACACTGGACGTGGCCTTTGAGTCCAACGACGCGGCCGGTTTGGCCCAGGCCTTCGGCCTGAGCGCCCTGCCTCCGGGCAAGCAAGCCTTCGCTGTCATCTGGACCACCACCGCCTGGACCATCCCCGCCAACCAGGCACTCAACGCCCACCCCGAGCTGGAATATGCGCTGGTGGACACACCCAAAGGCGTGCTGCTGCTGGGCGCGAGCCTTGTAGAGAAGTGCTTGGAGCGCTTCGGTCTGACCGGCACTGTGCTGGCCACTGCCAAGGGCGAAGCCCTGCGCGGCCAGGTGTTCCGCCACCCGCTGTACGACCTGCCGGCTGATGTGAACGTGGCCGGCAATGAATACAGCTACAAGCGCCTCTCGCCGCTGTACCTGGCTGACTACGTGAGCGACGGCGACGGCACCGGCATCGTGCACTCCTCGCCCGCCTACGGTGTAGATGACTTCAACAGCTGCATCGCCAACGGCCTGAAATACGACCAGATCTTGAACCCCGTGCTGGGCAACGGTGTGTACGACGCCGAGCTGCCCCTGTTCGGCGGCCAGCACATCTGGAAGGCCTGCGCCAATGTGATCGACACCCTGCGTGAACACAACCGCCTCATGGCCACCGTGGGCATCACCCACAGCTACCCGCACTGCTGGCGCCACAAAACGCCGGTGATCTACCGCGCAGCCGCCCAGTGGTTCATCCGCATGGATGACGGCCCCGGCGTGTTCACCCAAGACAAGGCGCCCAAAACCTTGCGCCAGTTGGCGCTGGACGCCATCGAGCACACCAGCTTCTACCCC
>JAIXVK010000047.1 GCA_027483085.1 Comamonadaceae bacterium
AACGTGTTCCACGCCGGCGATGGCAACCTGCACCCGCTGATCGTGTTTGATGCGAATGACCCCGACCAACTGCGCCGCTGCGAGCTGTTTGGCGCCGAAATTCTGGAGGCCAGCGTGGCCATGGGCGGCACGGTGACCGGCGAGCACGGCGTGGGAATCGAGAAGCTCAACAGCATGTGCGTGCAGTTCAGCGCCGAAGAAAATGCCCAGATGTTTGCCCTGAAGGCTGCCTTCGACCCGCAGGGGCTACTCAACCCGGGCAAGGTCATTCCTACGTTGCAGCGCTGCGCCGAATACGGCAAAGAGCTGGTGCGTGGCGGCAAGCTCAAGCACCCCGACCTGCCGCGCTTTTAGCGCAGGGATCAGAACTTCGAACTGACAACGAAGTTGATCGCCCCGGACTCGCCCACAAACGCCTGATACTGAAAAGACTGACCGGCCGCCGTGGTGTGGACCGAGCGCCATTGGGCGATCAGGCTTTTGCCGGTAGGGTCGTAAGCCAGTTCCAAGGGGCTGTTGCTGAACGAGGTCAGGGACACCCCAATCTTTTTGTGAGTACCGTCATACCGGGTATCGAAGGCCACCACGGTGTTGTGCAGTAGCAGCCCGATCGACTTACGCTCCGCCACCGCCTTGTCGAGCAAGCTGCGGTCCGATTGATTGAGCGACGGCGCCGCACCCGAAGGCAGGCGGGTCAGGGAGATGGCCTCCTGGCCAAAGGCCTGGCTCGTCAAGCTGGCGCACAAGGCAACTGCAAAGACTGGGTGGTTCATCGGGCCCTCCTGACACACGCAGGAGCCCAATGTCGCACAGCCGCCGCGGCTTGAAAAGCGCTAATTGGCGGTGTTTTGCAACATGGTGTTGCGCTTACCGTCCGGCCCGCAGAGCGCTGGCGGCTCTAAAAAACAAGCCAAATACGCACCCAGCCCTTATAAAACTTGCGCTACCAGCTATGAATTACATAGCAATCAAACCACAAAACCCCGCACCGGGTCCTCGGCGCTGCGCTGCAGCCAGTTACTCGCGGCATAGGTGGTGCTGGCGTCAGTCACATGCAGGGTGTAGGCATGGCGGGACACGGCGGAGCGGTTCGGTGCGCTGTAGTGCGGCAGCAAGCCATGGAACACCACCAAAGCGCCGGCCTGAACCTCCAGAGGCACCGCGTTCACATTGCTGGCAGGCCACGGGGTGCTGTCGAGCTTGCGCATGGTGATGGTGTCGCCCTCGCGCTCGAAGCGCTCCCGCAACACGCCGCGGGGGCCCCGGTGGCCGCCCGGCTCGGTCCACAGGCAGCCGTTACTCAAAGTAGCGTCTTCGAGGGCAAACCAGAAGGTGGTCACGCTGATGGGGGTGGTGTCAAAAAAGGTGGCATCCTGGTGCCAGCCCACTTCGCCCCCGATGCCGGGTTGCTTGAAGATGTACATCGACTGCCAGACTTGCGGCTGGGTCAGCCCGAGATCGGCCGCCAACTCTGCCAACGCAGGCCCATGCGAAAAGGCCTCGAACACCGGGTCCTTGTCGTGCATCGCATGGCCGATTTTGTTGATCGAGAGCGCCTTGGCCTGCCGCAAAGCACCGTTTGCATCGAACGCCTCTTCTTCAAAAAAGCAGCTGATGCGATCGGCCGAGTTCAAAAAGTAGTGATCCACCTTGCGCGCCTGCTCATTGGTGGTGAAGATGGTGCGGCTCTCTGCCGGATCGAAGGCGTCCACGATGGCTTCTGCCCGCGCGCGCAGGGCTGCAATCTCGGCCTTGGATTTGAAGTCGGGGAGGATCAGGTAGCCGTCTTCCGCGTAGCGGATTTTCTGTTCAGAGGTAAGCATGGGCTATGCAGAGGTTGGCAGTGTAGATAGCGTTTCAGTATAGACAGCCCGGGCAAGGGAATGCGCAAATTCGGCTACGCTTGTGTGCAGGAGAGACACGCACTTGAACCTCACACCCCTGATCCAACTCACCCGCGGCGGCACCCCCGAGTGCCTGCATTTCGGCGCGGTCGCTGTGACCAACCGCCTCGGACAACTCACGGCCTTTGCCGGTGACCCGCACTTGGTGACCTTTACCCGGTCCACCCTCAAGGCGCTGCAAGCGCTGCCTTTTGTCGAAGCGGGTGGCCCCGCGACTTTTGGCTTCACCCAGGCTGAAAACGCCCTGCTCTGCGCCAGCCACAACGGCGAAGCCATGCACGTGGATGCCGCCGTCAGCATGTTGGGCAAATCGGGCAACACCTACCAGACCCTGCGCTGCGGCTGCCATGTGCCACTGTTGTTCAGCTACTTTGACAAAGGTGCCCCCGAGGGTGCCACTTACACCGAGGCCCACAACAACTGCAGCGGCAAACACGCCGGCTTTGTGGCCTATTGCGTGCAGCATGACTTGCCGTTGGACGACTACACCGCCCCCGACCATCCGTTGCAGCAAGCGATAGCACGGGATGTCGCCCGCGCCGTCGGCATGGACGTACAAGACATGCCGCGTGGCATAGACGGATGCTCTGCCCCCAACTTTGCCATGCCCTTGTCCAAGCTGGCGACCGGCTATGCGCGCCTGGCCAGTGGCGCGCAGGATGCCGAGTTCGGCGCCAGCTTTGCACTCTTGAGCGAGGCCATGACCGCCTACCCCGAGATGGTGAGCGGCACAGGGCGTAACGACCTGGACTTCATGCGCGTGGGCAGAGGCGACTGGGTGAGCAAGGTCGGCGCAGATGGTGTGCAGGTGGTGGGCAGCAAAAGTCGGGGCGAGGCCTTTGCCCTCAAGATTATCGATGGCAATAAGCCCGCCCTGTTTGCAGCCAGCGTAGAAGTACTCGACCAACTCGGCTGGCTTGACGACGCACAGCGCGCCGCGTTGAAGCCGTGGCGTGCCGCCGAAATTCGCAATGCCCGCGGCCTGCTGGTCGGCGAGCGGCTCCCTGTTTTCCAATTGCAAACACCATGAACCGACACATCAGCCTG
>JAIXVK010000384.1 GCA_027483085.1 Comamonadaceae bacterium
CCGGCCCGTGGGGGTCGAGGATGGCGGGGATTTTGTTGTTGGGGCTCAGCGACAAGAACTCAGGCGTGGTCTGGTCGTTGGTCTGGAAGTCCACTTTGTGTGCCTCGTAGGACAGGCCCAGCTCTTCGAGCGCAATGCTCACCTTCACGCCGTTGGGCGTGGGCAGCGAGTACAGCTGCAGGCGATCCGGGTGCTGTGCAGGCCACTTGGCGGTGATGGGGAAGGCGGACAAGTTAGCGACAGACGACATGGGGGAAGCTCCGGGTTACTGCAAAAATGATAGCTGCTCGCGCACTACCTATGGGCCGCGCAGTCTATTTCAATCCCCACGCAGACATCACCAAAAATATGTAGGCTATTTTACAAATTTGCAGAATAATCTACCAATGTCTTGGATCACCCTAATCACCAGCCTGCCTACCGAAAACGCAACCGCCCGCATGCGCGCTTGGCGTGCGCTCAAAGCCAGTGGTGCGGCGGTGTTGAAAGACGGCGTCTATGTGATGCCCGAACGCCCCGCATGCCGGCTCGTGCTGGAGTCGGTCGCCACCGATGTGCTGGCAGGCGGCGGCAGCGCGTATGTGATGGCCGTGCAGGAGCCGGCCAATGCCAGTTTCCGCCCCCTGTTTGACCGCAGCGCCGACTTTGCCGCGCTGCTGGCCGATCTGCCGCCTATTCAGGCCCTGCTAGCCAAAGGTGACCGTGCCGAGGCCACGCGGCTCTGTCGCAAAGCGCGCAAGGCTTTTGTCCAGGTGGCGGACACTGATTTCTTCCCGGGTGAGGCACAACGCCAAGTCGACACGGCACTGCAGGCCCTGGAAACCGTCATCGCCCGCGCAGCGGCACCAGACGAGCCCCAAGCGTTCGCTGGATCTATCACAGTGCTGCAGCGCGCGCAGTACCAAGGCCGCATTTGGGCTACACGAGCCAGGCCATGGGTAGACCGGTTGGCCAGCGCTTGGCTAATCCGACGCCATATCGACCCGAAGGCCCGCTTCATGTGGCTGGCACAGCCTCAGGACTGCCCTGCCGATGCATTGGGCTTTGATTTTGACGGCGCAACCTTCAGCCATTTAGATGGCCGCGTCACGTTTGAGGTGCTGCTCGCCAGCTTCGCGCTGGAAATGCCGGCCCTGCAACGCTTGGGCGCGCTGGTGCACTTTCTGGATGCGGGTGGCGTGCAGCCCCCTGAGGCCATTGGTGTGGAGTCCGTGCTGGCCGGCTTGCGCGCCACCATCCCCAATGACGATGAGCTGCTGCAAGCTGCCAGCGCCGTGTTTGATGCGCTTCATCACCAATTTGAACCCGCACACCCCACCGTATCCCCCCATGGCAACTGACACGCTGAACACCACCGAGAGCCCGACGCCTGTGAGCTTCTGGCAGGCCTTCGCCTTCTGGCTCAAGCTGGGCTTTGTGAGCTTTGGCGGGCCCGCAGGACAAATTGCCATCATGCATACCGAGCTGGTGGAGCGGCGCCGCTGGATCTCGGAAAAGCGCTTTTTGCACGCGCTGAACTACTGCATGCTGCTGCCCGGCCCCGAGGCGCAGCAGCTTGCCACCTACATCGGCTGGCTCATGCACCGGACCCTGGGCGGTGTGGTGGCGGGTGCGCTGTTTGTACTGCCTTCGTTGTTTATCTTGGTGGGGCTCTCCTGGGTCTACATCGCCTTTGGCGATGTGGATTGGGTAGCCGGCATGTTCTATGGAATCAAACCCGCTGTAACCGCCATCGTGCTGCAAGCGGCACATCGCATCGGCTCACGCGTGCTGAAAAACAATGCCTTGTGGGGCATTGCGGCGGCTTCGTTCGTCGCTATCTTTGCACTACAAGTTCCCTTCCCACTCATCGTGCTGGGCGCCGCATTGCTGGGCTATGCCGGCGGACGATGGGCGCCGGCCTTGTTCAATAGCGCGGGTGGCCACGGCGGTGCTGCCAATCACTATGGCGCTGCACTGATTGACGACCTCACCGCCACGCCCGAGCACGCGCGCTTCCGTTGGAGCCGGCTGGGCCTGGTGCTGCTGGCAGGCACCCTGCTATGGGCACTCCCCACGGGGGCGCTGACCTGGAGCCTTGGCTGGAACCACACCTTCACCCAAATGGGCTGGTTTTTTACCAAGGCAGCACTGCTCACATTTGGTGGCGCCTATGCGGTGCTCCCTTATGTCTACCAGGGTGCCGTCGGGCACTATGGCTGGCTCACCCCCACCCAAATGATCGACGGACTGGCATTGGGTGAAACCACACCGGGCCCATTGATTATGGTGGTGGCGTTTGTGGCTTTCGTGGGTGGTTACGCGAACGCGGTGCTGGGCCAAGAGCACTTGTTTATTGCCGGAGCCATCGCTGCGGGCTTGGTCACCTGGTTCACATTTCTGCCGTCCTTCATCTTCATTCTGGCCGGGGGCCCGCTGGTCGAGAGTACGCACAACCAAGTGAAGTTCACCGCGCCACTGACCGGCATTACCGCAGCGGTCGTAGGGGTGATCGTGAACCTGGCCTTGTTCTTCGGGTACCACGTGTTGTGGCCGCAAGGCTTTACCGGCTCTTTTGACCTGGTGGCCGCTGGTCTTGCTTTGGCTGCTGCTATCGCTTTGTTTCGCTACAAGCGCAACGTAATCCATGTGATCGCCGCGAGTGCGCTTGCAGGCGTGCTTATTTCATTGATCCGATAGGAAAGCCCCATGAACTCCATTACCAGCCACGAACTCGCGCAACTGCAAACGGAGGGCCAAGCCTTGACCCTGCTGGACGTGCGGCGCGACAAGGCGCGCCAGTCCGATGGCACCCAAATTGCCCACGCGCAATGGCAGGACCCGGCTCTGTGGCTGGAATGGAAAGACCAAATTCCCAAAGACCTGCCAGTGGTTTTGTACTGTGCGCACGGGCGTGAAATCAGCCAAGGCTTGACCACTGCACTGCAGGTGATGGGACTGAATGCCCGCTTTCTCGAAGGCGGCTTAGCTGCTTGGCAGGCTGCTGGCCTGCCTACGGAAATAGTGACTTGAGGGTCTGAACAATCAGCGCAGTGCGAGCACTGTAGGCGCTTGCAGTGTGGGGTGGCGGTTGCTCAGTTTGAAGAAAGCCACCGACTCCACCAACTGCTGCGCCTCGTGCCGCAGGCCGCTGGCGGCTGCGGCAATCTCTTCCACCATGGCGGCTTTTTGCTGCGTGGTCTGGTCAATGAGCGCAATCGCTTGCCCCACCTGCTGCACGCCAGTGCTCTGCTCGGAGCTGGCGGCGCTGATCTCGCCCATGATGTCGGTCACATGGCGAATAGAGCCCACCACTTGCGACATAGAATGCCCCGCTTGGGCCACCAGCGAATTGCCGCGCTACAC
>JAIXVK010000079.1 GCA_027483085.1 Comamonadaceae bacterium
AGCTCCGCCAATTGCTGGAACGACACGAAGGTGGAGCGTTTCACTTCTTTGGCCCCCGGTTCGCGGATGTTGCGAACGATCTCAAACTTGCCGAGAGAGTCTCTTTGTGTGTTCGTAAAGGGATGCACCAAAATCGTCACACGTGGGCCACCTTTAGTGGCCGTGAAGATGTGTTCGGCGCTGATATCTGTGAGCAGCATGTTGTGTTCCTTGTCGGCCCGCACTTTACCTGAATGCCTGCCAAGGGCAGGCCCACGACCCATGCCAAGGGGTGGGCTTGCCGGGAGCACCAAGGCCCACTAGTTGGCGGTAAACATGCTGCTCAGATGATTGGTAACCGCTGTCTGGGCGGCAGGAACCGCGAGCACGCCGCCGTGGGTCGCTGCATTGCTATCGTGGTAGCTCAACGTGACTTGCGAGCCCTTCGACTGCATAGTGGCTAGCAAGGCACGGGTGCTGGAAGGCAATACGGTGGTGTCTGCAGACCCTTGCACGATCAAGGTGCTCCCTGGCAGCTTCATTTGGCCGGGCTCATTGCTATTGAGCACTCGGGTGACATTCGCCGCGTTGATCGCAGAGTTGATGAAACCTGTGTACCCGGCAGGAGTCGCGCCATTGGTGACCGAGTATTGGCCCACACTCGTTGAAATAGATGAGCTGAAGTTACTGAAACATTCAGTGCCTACTTTCGCGTTGTAGACAGCCAGCATCCGGGCTCCGAATACATCGCTAGGTGTCAGTGGGGCGGGCGTGCTTTGGGTTCCTTTGACTACATACGCAGCATAGAAGTTGCTAATCCCCACTGCGTTGTATCCCGTCGCGTAGTTCGCAGGGTTCAACGAGCTGGCTTGAATACCCGACCACATGGTGTTGAGAGACATCTGCAGATTGGATGCCGGAGCAATCGCGATGGCGCCTTTGTAATTCAGGCTGGTTTCCTGTTTTTTGGCGAGCCCGGCAAACTGGGCACCGGCTAAAGCTGCATGCCCGCCCTGTGAGTGGCCCATCGTCGCCCACGCTCCGGAGAGCTCTGTCGTCATCAACTTCTTGGCCCCAACTGCAGCCAATGCCATGGATCGCCCGGCACTGCCCAAGTCTAGGTATGGATGCCCAGCCTCAACACCCATTGCAGAGCTGCCCATACCTTCGTAGTCTGGGGCGACCACCACCATGCCCTGCGACAGCAGCGAAGCCACCACACTTGCATATTCCCAATTTCCAGTGGCCTGCATGGTCACGCTGGGGGCGCAACTCTGCGCAACGCCTACGGTCCCGTGGCCAAACACGACCAAGGGCCAGCCACCCGGCGGCATCACCGATTTGGGGGTGAACAGCATGGCAGTTGCATTGATCTGCTTACCCATGGCGCTGGGCATCTTGTAGGCAAATAAACGCCCCGTCGCAACGGTGGATAGCGTCAGCGGCAAGTTCAGGGGATCGGCATTTTGCGACTCTGGCGCAACGGATCCCGCAGCGTCTTGCATCGCTTTGACTGCCTCTTGAAGCTTCGCCAACCGTTCTTGTGGCGTGGTGCCTGCCGGCAGGTTTTTCTGTGCCTGTTGTAACTGCGCAGCCAATTGGCGTGCTGTGCCCTGAACGATGGAGTTCCCGGCTGCCACATGGTCTTCATACGGGTTGGTGTCGGAGGCCAAGCCCAGCTCTTCCAGCACACGTCCCTTGGCGGTGGCGGCTGACAGATTGTCTGTTTTGACTTTGCCAACAATCAATGTGGTGATGGGCGTGACGACGGAAGACTCTGTCGCCGGTGCTGCCATGGTGTAGGCGGACTTGCCCGCCGCAGCCAGGGTCAAGCCGTTGTCATCTGAGTCTTTGGCGGTATCGGGAACTTCTGCAATGACCGTCAGACCGCTGGTACTGATGTTTCCGGTGTCCAGCTTGTATTTGCCACTACTGTCAGTGGTCGCGGTGGGCTCACCTGTATCGCAGGCTCCGTTTGAATTGACATCCAAGCAGACCTTTGCGCCTTCGATATAGCCATCAATGACCGTACCTGATAGAGAGCCTGCCGTAGCACTTCCTCCGCCGCTCCCGCCTCCGCCACCACCTCCACAGGCGGTGAGCATTGCGACGGCAATAGTAGACAGAGCAAAGGTGTGCAGCTTGAGGATGGGAGTGGGCATATCGGGTGAGGGAAAGGGCAGGCCTTAAAGCCGAGCAAGAAAAACTGGCGCAGTCTAGTGCCAACGCCTTTCTGCCGCATCCCCCGAATGGGTGAATTTGACGCCATTCAGGGAGTGTGCCGAGACCTTGTGTTAAGCGCTACTACTCTGCTGCACTACGCAAAAACAGAGTTCACCAGGCGCGACACATCACCGTCATGGCGCAATCCCAGCGCGTCCGCCGCGGGTGTTGCCAGCGGTGGATATGAGGCAAAGAGCTTTTGAATGGCAGGGTCCGGCACGTATTGCACCAATCCTTCCCTATCGGCCCCGAAGCGGCCAACTAATGCATTGACCACCTCCTGGATCTGCAAGTAAAGCGCCGGCATTTGGTAGACGCGCCTCGCATGCAAAGGGTCAAGTGCGACCTTTGACGCCAGCAGCAGATTGTTCACAGTGGCCTCCACCGATATCCACCAAGCGGTTCCCTCTGGTTTGACGGGAAGCTTGATTTGCCGCCCGTCAGCCAGCGCCCAAAACACATCGCTCATGAAGGCCGACATGAGTCCGTTCGCTTGTGCAGGGCGGGCGACTACGCCCGGCAGGCGAAGCGAGCAGCCATCAACCCACCCACGCCGCGTGGCATCGGCGACCAGCAGTTCACTCGTTAGCTTGTGCACTCCATAACTTAGGCTGGGTAAGGCAGGTGTTTGATCATCGACCAAGGCGGGCAGGTTCTCTCCGTACACCGCAATGGAGCTCGCATAGACGAATCTGGGGCAATGGCTTTGTGCACCCAGCCCTTCGAGCCAATCCGCTGTCGCGTCTAGGTTCACACGGCGCCCCAATGAATAGTTCTGTTCGGCCGTGCGCCCCGGCGCACTGGCCAAATGGATCACGATGTCGGGCCGCATTTTGCAAACACGTGAGATCAAAGCGGTATCTGCAACACTGCCTTCCATCAAGAGCAGCCGTGAGTCCTCGCGCTTAGTGTGTAGCTGCAAGTCCACGGCAATCACGCACTCCACGTCGGATGCCCAGGGAGCGTTATACAAGAGTGCCTCCGTCAGCGCGCTGCCGATAAACCCACCTGCGCCTGTGACTACGATCCGCGTCATGGTCGGTACTCCGCTATGTGCTGTTCGATGTAGCCAAATGGCCCCGGTACGCCTTCAGCCAAGAAAGCTTCCATGCGCACCTTGTCGCCAAACTGCATGAATGGCGTCTTTATTTCACCTTGGTCAATGAGCTCAATGACGCGGCGCTCTGCAATGCAGGCAGAGCCCGCTGAGCGCACTGAGTTGGACACTGTGCCCGAACCGACGATGCAACCCGCGCTGAGCCGGCGTGTGCGGGCGGCATGGGCAATGAGCTGGCCGAAATGGAAGTTCATTTCTCCGCCGTGGGGCTCCCCAAAGCGCTGTCCATTCCATTGCACATGCAGCTGCATCTGCACCCGCCCGTCCCGCCATGCATCCCCCAGCTCATCGGGCGTCACGGCCACGGGCGCAAACGCGGTGGAAGGCTTGGCCTGCAGAAAACCGAACCCTGTTTTCATTTCATGCGGGCCGAGTGCACGCAAGCTCCAGTCATTGATCTGCACCAGCAAGCGCACGCACGCCAGCGCAGACGCTGCGTCCACCCCCATGGGCACCGGCCCGGTGATGACACCGAATTCACCTTCGAAATCGATCCCGTCTTCCACCCGGGGCAAAGCTACCGCGTCATGGGGACCCAGAAAGTCATCACTGGCACCCTGGTACATCATGGGCACGGTCTCCACCAGTGGGGGTGGCGGTTTGTTGAACGCCTTGTCCATCAAATTGCTGTGGTTGAGAAAGGCCGAACCGTCCAGCCACTGCGGGCTACGCGGGAGCGGGGCCACACACTGCGTGGGATCAAAGGCAAAGATGCCGGCTGCACGCCCGGCATTCAGTGATTCATAGGCGGATTGCAGGGGCTGCTGCACCGCGTCCCAACGCTCAAGCGCATCGATGAGATGGGGAGCGATGTCGGCCACCTCCAGCGCTTGCGTACCGTCCCGGGAGACCAGCACCAAGCGGCCGTCTTTGTGTTCGCTTTTGAGGCTTGCGAATTTCATGCGTAGGGGTTCCTGTGAGAAAAATAGAGGGGTGGCAGGCGCCGTGGATGAGGCTCAGCTGCCGTCGCTGATGAGGGTGCCGCCATCGACGACGATGTTCTGCCCGGTGATGAATCCACCGGCATCGGACGCGAGCATGGCGACGACGCCCGCAATCTCGTGCGGTTCGCCCACGCGCCGAAGTGGCGTCGACTGCAAGCGCCGTTGCATGAAGGCGGCATCCGACAGCAGCCCCGTGGCCAGGGGCGTGCGGACCAACCCTGGCGACACGGCGTTGACTCGCACGCCATGGGGGCCCCACTCGACGGCGAGGTTTCTGGCCAGCTGCGCCAAGGCCGCCTTGGACAAGCCATACAGGCCGATGGAGCGGTTCCCGCGCAAGCCGGCAATGCTGGACATCAAGACCACACTGCCCTTTTTTCGGGTCGCCATGGCCGGGATGACACAGGCGCTGAGCTGAACCGCCGCTCGCAGGTTGACGTCCATGACCTGCTGCCAGTCGGCATCGCTCACGTTCGCCAAGGGTCCGGTCGGCCCTTGCACGCCGGCATTGCACACCAGCACATCGCAGGCACCCGCCGACGCCGCCAGGAGGGCAATGGCGTGGTGGTCTTGCAGATCCGCGGCGATGCCACGCGCATCGGGCAGGCTGGCGGCCGCCCGGTCACAGGCGGCAGGGTCCCGGTCAGAAAGGATCAGGCGCGCACCACACGCCGCCAGCGCTTGCGCAATGGCCCATCCGAGGCCCTGGGCGGCGCCCGTTACCAGGGCCGTTTGCCCCGACAAATCAAAGAACGGGGGACAGGCCGGCGGTGTAGGGTCCAGCGGCGTCATGGCGGGCTCACCGCGCGGCGATGGCATGCGCCAGGCTGTCTTCGTACTGGCCGCCAATCAGCACGAAGAGCATGCGGCAGGGCTTGCCGGACCGGTTGGCCCACGCGTGATTGGTACCACGCTGCACCACCACGCTGCCGGGCTTCAACAGGACTTCGCCGGTGTCGAGCACCAGGGTCATCTCTCCCTCGATTACCACCCCATAGTCCACCGATTCGGTCCGGTGCATCAGGGGGTGGGGGGAATGCGCCCTCACGGTGGAGGCGTCTACATCGCCGATCTGGCTGAAGGCTTCTTGCATGCGCGCATGGCCTTGCGCCAAGAACTCGGCCGTATCGGGCGGGATGTCCACAAAACGCATGCGCGTGCCCTGCGCGGGCGGTGGCAACACCACCGGGCCTACGGTGGGGTCCGCGCCATTGTCCAAACGGGCCGGGCTGCTGTAGGTGCTCCAGACTTCATGGAACACGGTTCCGGGGATGGCGGCAATGTGTGCCACGGTCGGCAAAGGTCCGTCGGATACGACCACCGCCTCGCCTTGGGCGTTGTGGCCGGTCACCACGCGGTGGATAGGGGGGAATGACATGGGTGGGCTCCTCAGGATTCAAAAATGGCGACCGCCCGCGTCCACCCGGCCGAGGCGCCGCGGATCTTGTGGGGGAAGCAGCTGATAGTGAAACCGGTGGGCGGCAATGCTTCCAGGTTGTGTAACTTTTCCAAGTGGCAGTAGCCGATGTCGCGCCCGGCTTTGTGGCCTTCCCAGATCAGGGCCTTGTTGCCGGTCTCGGCTACTTTCTTGGCGGTGTAGCTGAAGGGGGCGTCCCAGCTCCAGGCGTCGGTGCCGGTCAGGCGCACGCCGCGCTCCAGCAGGTACATGGTGGCCTCGTAGCCCATGCCACAGCCGGCCCCGAGGTAGTCCGGGTGCCCGTAGCGCGACCCGGCACGGGTGTTGACCACCACAATGTCCAGCGGCTGCAGGGTGTGGCCGATACGGGCCAGCTCGGACTCCACGTCGGCTGCCGTGGCGACATAGCCATCGGGGAAATGGCGAAAGTCCAGCTTCACCCCGTTTTGGAAGCACCACTCCAGCGGCACCTCGTCGATGGTGATGGAGGGGCGGGCCCCGCCGTTCTTGGCATCTTGCGTGGAGTGGAAGTGCCAGGGCGCATCCAGGTGCGTGCCGTTATGGGTGGTCAACGTGACCCACTCGGCGGCAGCGGCCTCGCCATCGGGATAGTCCTCGGGCTTCGTGCCCGGAATCATCGCCATGAACTCGGGCAGCGTATCCGCATGCTTTTGGTAGGTGATCTTGGGCGCTAGGGGCGGCGGGTCCGACAGGACGTCGTTCTCCAGGTAGATGGACAAATCGACAAAGCGGCGCCGGGGTTTGGCTGTGGTCATGCGGCCTCCTGCACGGTGGCGCTGACACGGTGGGCACTGTGAATGCGGGCGAATGCAATTACGGCAAGCGCATCTATCACCAGGGCCGCTACCCCCAGACTGCCGTAGCCCAAGGTTTTGACCAGCGTGCCCCCCAGGATAGGGCCGATGGCGGCACCGAACATCAGCATGGCCGGTGTGGCAGCCATGGCTCGACCAGTAGAGTCCAGGCGGGCCAGCACACCAAAGGCGAAGGTGTGGGTAAAGATCATCACAGCTGCGAAGACGGCAGCTGCAGCAGCATAGGGGCCGAACACGGTGGAGTTCATGATGAGCACCACCAGCACAGCCTGCAGCGCCGGCCCGGCCAGCAATACGCTGCGGCCTGACCAGCGTTTTTCCAGCACAGCGGCCAGTACCGCGGGGAACAGGTTGACGATGCCGAGTGCAATCAAGACACCGGTGACTGCCTCGAGCCCGAATCCGCGATCACTACCTACACGCTCCAGGAAGCTGAACGTCATGGACTGAACAAGCCCCATGGCTGCAATGCCCAGCACTCCCCACCAAACGGCAGGAGGCAAGGAGCGAGATGGTGCGCGTGTACCTTGCGCGCTAGTCTCCGTGTCCGCCACTGGGAAAGCCAGCGCTGCGCCTACGGCGCCCAGCGCCATGACGACGGCAAACGCCTGGAACAGCACCGGGCCACCGAGTTTGGCCACCAATACGGGTGTGCCACCCAAAAATGCGATAGCAAACACGCCCAGGGCCATGCCCACCAACGCAAACAGGCGGTGGGGGTTGCGGCTACGGGCGATGGTTCCATGTGTCACGCTGAGCGAAGCACCCGCCGCCACACCCGCCGCCGCATGCAGCACTGCCAACTGGGCGAACTGCGTGGTAGTGGATGCCAGGGCGAAGCCTGCTGCGGATGCAGCAAACCCCAGTGTGGCGACGATGCGGCCCGGCAACGCTTGGAAAAATGGCGCCAGCATGAGGCTGGCCAGCACCGCGCCGGCCAGAAACAGGGTGACCAGCAAGCCGGCCTGCTGCGGATCGAAGCGATACACCGAGATCAGGGTTCCCACCCAGACTGGCAAGGCCACGAGGTCCACCATGCCGGCGCAGTGCGCCACCATCAGGGCGATGCGCCCGCGGACAGATTCAGTTCGGATCATGTGTGTCTCCTGGTGTATCAAATGGGTTCGGCGAGTGCCATGAGCGAGGCACGCATGATTTG
>JAIXVK010000086.1 GCA_027483085.1 Comamonadaceae bacterium
CTGTCCTGGGACGATGTGAAATGGGTCAAAGACCAGTGGGGTGGCAAGCTCATCCTCAAGGGCATTCAGGATGTAGAAGACGCCGTTTTGGCCGCCCAGAGCGGAGCGGACGCGATTGTGGTGAGCAACCACGGCGGCCGCCAGCTGGACGGCGCGCCCAGCAGCATCAGCGCACTGCCGGCCATCGTGGCCGCCGTGGGCGACCAACTGGAAGTCTGGATGGATGGCGGCATTCGCAGCGGGCAGGATGTGCTCAAGGCCTGGGCCCTGGGCGCCAAGGGCACTATGATCGGCCGCGCCATGGTTTACGGCCTGGGCGCCATGGGCGAGGCCGGAGTGACCAAGGCGCTGCAGATCATCCACAAAGAGCTGGACGTGACCATGGCCTTTTGCGGCCACACCAACATCCAGAACGTGGACCGCAACATCCTGGTGCCGGGCACCTACTGAAACTGGCGTGTGCGGCTCAGCGGTAGCCCGCTGCGGTCATGATTTCGTTGACGCGCCGCACAATGTCACCCAGCGCAAGGATGGCCGGCTTGGCGCCGGTCAGGCCTTGGTGCACTGCGGCGCCCAAGGGGCCGGTGTTGATCTCGTCCCACTCGGGGATGATGGGGCGCCAGTCAGGGCTTGCGTAGCGGAGCTGCTCTTTCAGGGTCACGAACTCAGGGAACATGCGCACCAGCGACACGTCTTCCATCGTCGACACCCGGGTGGGCCCGCCACCGAGCCTGACCACCGCCTTGTCCTGGGCCTTGGAAGTCAACCACTGCATCAGCAAAAATGCGGCCTCCGGGCGGGCGGAGGTGCGGGGAATCGCCAGGCCCAGCCCGCCGGATTGCGAGGCGTAGTGCACCCCCTTAGGGTGCAAGACATAGCTGACTTTGCCCTCAATTTTGGACGCTGGAGAGTTGCGCACTGCGCCGAACACGGCCGTTGAGTCGAGGTACATCGCGCTCTCGCCCTGCAGAAAACTCGACAGCATGTCGTTGTATGAAAAGTGGGCCATGCCCTTGGGGCCAGTGTCTGCAATGTGTTTGAGCAATTGCAGCGCTTGCACACCCGGCGCTTTGTGAAACAGGGGCATCCAGCGCTCGTCGAACACCTGGCCACCCAGCGCATTGAGGTGGAGCAGCCAGGCGTGCACACAGTTGTGGCCGGACTGCCCGCGTGAGGTGAGTGCCGCCATGCCGGTCCGCTCACGCAAAGGGGCGAGCAGCGCCGAGAGCTCGGCATAGGTGCGTGGGGGCGCAAAGCCATGCTTTTCAAAGACATCGCGGCGGTAGGCCAGCACCGAGGTTTCGGCGCCATACGGCAAACCGTAGAGGCGGGCCCCCGGACCCGGCAAATAGCCCTTGGGGCCGCCCACCAGACCGATGTTTTGCACATAACGCGGCACCAGATCGCCAAAAGCGTAGTCGGGGTCTGCCAGCTGCTTGTCTTTGAAGAAGGGCTCCAGCGGTAACAACAGGTTCTTTTTCACGAACTCGCTCTTCCAGGTGACGATGTAGGTCACCAGGTCGAACTCCGACTGGGGCTTGGCCATTCCCGCCATTTGCACATGCTTCATGCGCAAGATGTTTTCGCGGGCCACGTTCACCTTGATGCCGGTCTCTGCTGTGAACTGGGGCAGCAAACGCAGCATGGCGTCGTAGTGCGGGTGATCAGGCACACAAAATGACACGGTTTGCCCGCTGAACCGGGCAAAGCGGTCTTCTGCTGCGTTGCTGGCCCGGGCAAAAGCGCTGCCGAACACGGCAAGCGCACCGCTGCCTAGCAAACGCCTGCGTCGCGTACTCAAAAAAGACTGTGGAATCACGACACCGCTTTTTCAGTGCTTGAGGCGTTTTTGTGTTTTAGTGGCCCCGGATCTCCCTGCCCTCTATTAGACCACTGAGCGGTTTGCACCCCGCCATCGCTTGCTATGCTCGCCGAAATGCCGAACGACCTGACCACCCCTGCCCCGCTTGTCGCACCTGTGCGGCGTGTTGCGCACCTGGACATGGATGCGTTTTATGCCTCGGTCGAGTTGCTGCGCTACCCGCAACTCAAAGGGCTGCCCGTGGTGATTGGCGGCGGGCGGCGGCATGCGGATGACGCACTCTTGGTCAAGCACGCCGACACGCCGCTACACGATATTCCGGTCGCAGAGTTCCCCCTTCTAGAGGGCTATACCGGGCGCGGCGTAATCACCACCGCCACCTATGCCGCCCGCCAGTTCGGCGTAGGCTCGGCCATGGGCCTGATGAAAGCGGCCAAGCTCTGCCCGCAGGCCATTTTGTTGCCGGTGGACTTTGCGCAGTACCGGCACTACTCACAACGATTCAAGGCGATCATCACCGAGATAGCCCCGGTGATGGAGAACCGCGGGGTCGATGAGGTGTATATCGACTTTACCGGGGTGCCCGGCGGCCAGCGCCAAGGGGGCAGGAGCTTGGCAAAGCTGATCCAAAAGGCAATTTTTGATGACACCGGCCTCACCTGCTCGGTAGGCGTGGCGCCCAACAAGTTGCTGGCCAAAATGGCCAGCGAATTCAACAAGCCCAACGGCATCGCCATCGTGCAAGAAAGTGACTTGGAAACCATGATCTGGCCCTTGGCCTGCCGCAAAATCAATGGTATTGGCCCCAAAGCCGACGAGAA
>JAIXVK010000548.1 GCA_027483085.1 Comamonadaceae bacterium
CTCGAAGGCATTTACGACGAGCTGGAGAAAGTCAGCAAAAAGGTGCTGTCCGGCAACGTGACGGATGCGATTGCCGGCGAGGCACTCGGCGCTATTGCCCGGCACGAAGATTTGAGCGGCCGGATTCGCCGCAACGTGATGGACACCCGGCGCGCGGTGAGCTTCATGATGCGCAGCAAAATGCTCAATGCCGAGCAGTTTGAACAGGCGCGGCAGATTTTGCGGGACATCGACTCGCTGGACTCGCACACCGCATTCTTGTTCGACAAGATCAACTTTTTGATGGATGCGACGGTCGGTTTCATCAACATCAACCAGAACAAAACCATCAAGATCTTTTCGGTCGCCAGCGTGGCCTTGCTGCCGCCGACCTTGATCGCCAGCGTCTACGGCATGAATTTCGAGTTCATGCCGGAGCTCAGGCAGACCTGGGGCTACCCCTACGCACTTGGGCTGATGATTGCCAGCGCCGTGGTGCCGATGTGGTATTTCCACCGGCGCGGTTGGCTGAGATAAGAGCCATTTCAGCCTATAGCGCCCGTCAATATTGCGTGAGCAGCTATTATTTTTATAGCAATCGCAGCATTTTTCGCACGATAGCCAAAGCATAGACACTGGCAGTCTCCTGCACGAACTGCGGGAAATCGGTGTGGGCAGCGTCATCGGCACGGTCCGAAATAGTGCGAATCGCCACGAAAGGCACTTGATAGTCTGCACAGACTTGGGCTACCGCAGCGCCTTCCATTTCCACCGCCAACGGATGGAAGCCTGACGCGGCAGCGGCTGCCAGCAGCGCATGCACCTCACTACTGGCACTCACGAAGCGGTCGCCACTGGCGATCAGCCCACAGTGCAGGTCTGCGCGGTAGCGCCCGCCGCGCAAGTCGAGCTGAACCTCGCGAACCGCCGCACACGCGGCCTCCAGCAACAAAGGATTCGCCGGAAACAAGGATTGGCCCGTCAATGGAATCTCGTAACGGGGGAACAGCGGGGAGGCGTCGATATCGTGCTGTAAATAGTGGCTGCCGACCACCACATCACCCACTGCCACCCCGGGCCCGGTACCACCGGCAACCCCGGTAAACACCATCCGCTGGACGCCCCACTTGGCAATCAATGCGGTAGCGGTCAGGGCCGCCGCCACTTTGCCGATGCGGGACAGCGTCAGCACTACCTCCTGCCCGTCCAGATGCCCCAACCAGAAAGTGCGCCCGGCGTGCTCCACGCACTCCACCCGGGTCATGCACTCCACCAAGCCGGCCTGCTCCTCGGCCAAGGCACTCAGAATAGCGATCAAGGGGCTTACTTATCCCGCAGCTCGCGGCGCAAAATTTTGCCGACCGGCGTTTTGGGGAGATCTGTCCGGAACTCCACCACTTTGGGCTGTTTGTAGCCGGTGAGGTTCTCTTTGCAAAAAGCGCGCACGTCTTCTTCGCTCAGGTTGGGGTCTTTTTTGACGATCACCAACTTCACGGCTTCGCCGGTTTTGGCGTCTGCCACCCCGACACAGGCGCACTCCAACACACCGGGGATCTGGGTGACCACATCTTCAAGCTCGGTGGGGAACACGTTAAACCCGCTCACCAGGATCATGTCTTTTTTGCGGTCTACGATTTTGAAGAAACCGCGGGCGTCGACCACCCCGATGTCACCGGTTTTAAAGTAGCCATCGGGCGTCATGACCTTGGCCGTCTCGTCCGGCCGCTGCCAATAACCCGCCATCACTTGCGGGCCTTTGATGGCGATCTCTCCACTCTGCCCTTGCGTGACCTCTACGCCCTCATCATCCAAGAGCTTCATGTAGGTGCTGGGCAAAGGCACACCGATCGTACCGGTGAACTCGGTAGAGGTAATCGGGTTGCAACTCACAGTGGGCGAGGTCTCGCTCAGGCCGTACCCTTCGCAAATGGGGCAGCCGGTCTTGTCAAACCACAGCTTGGCCACACCACTCTGCACTGCGGTGCCACCGCCCACTGCAACTTTCAAATGGCTCCAGTCCACCTTGTTGAAGTCGGGGTGATTGGCCAATCCATTGAACAGGGTGTTCACCGCAGGCAGGCTGTGGATAGTGTGCTTGGATAGCTCTTTCAGGACCCCCGGAATGTCACGCGGGTTCGGAATCAAAATGAGTTTCCCGCCGGTACGGACCGACAGCATCATGCCCACCGTAAAGGCGAACACGTGATACAGCGGCAAGGCACACACCGTGGTGGGCTGCTGATCGGCGGGCACCTTGGCCATGGCCGGTGCATACCAGGCCTCTGACTGCAATGCATTGGCGATGACGTTGCGGTGCAAGAGCACCGCACCTTTGGACACTCCGGTCGTACCGCCGGTGTACTGCAGGACCGCCACATCGTCCGCCTTGATTTCGGGCTTTTTGAAGGGCGCTTTGGTGCCACGGGCAATGGCCTCGTTGAAACGCACTGCATCCGGCAGGCTGAAAGAAGGCACCATCTTTTTGACGTTGCGGACCACGTAGTTCACCATGGTGCCCTTGAGCAGGCCCAAGCGGTCCCCCATCGAGCACAAGACCACGTGCTTGACAGGCGTAGCGACGATGCACTTCTCTAGAGTGTGGGCAAAGTTCTCAATGATGACGATGGCCTTGGAGCCGGAGTCCTTGAGTTGGTGCTCCAACTCACGGGCGGTGTAGAGCGGGTTCACATTCACCACGACAAAACCGGCCCGCAAAATGGCGCCTACCGCAATCGGGTACTGCGGCACATTGGGCATCATGATGGCGACCCGGTCGCCCTTGCTCAGGCCCAGGCCTTGCAGGTAGGCGGCAAATGCCAGGCTCAAACTGTCGGTCTGACCGAAAGTGACATCTTTGCCCATGAAGTTGTAGGCCACGCGGCTTTCGTATTTGCGAAAGCTTTCTTCCA
>JAIXVK010000342.1 GCA_027483085.1 Comamonadaceae bacterium
ACGGGGTGGCTTTGCGGACCTCTGCAAACTCAGGGAAGGTAAAGCGATGGTCGTCAAACGCCACACCTCCGATGTGCAGGGCCAGGCGCACAGGTTCGGCGCGGCCACCGTGCATATCGAAGTAGCTGAGTTTCAGTTGGGGCATGGTGTTGTCCTTATTGGGGGAAAAAATGGGGGGGCTGCACAGCGGCAGTGCAGCGCACCGGGCATTCTATGCAGGCCGCACTGCCAGCCTCGGTTAGGGCATCAAAAAGCCCACTGGCGCTCTAATAACCTGCGCTAGTAGCTATTAAAATCGTAGCAAGCAAGTTTTATAGCCAAAGCATTTAAATGACCCTCTCCCGTTTCTATCCCTTGGGTACCCCCGGCCAGCCTTGGGGCCCTGCTGAGGTGCAACAGTGGCGCGCCCGCCAGGTGCGGCAGCGCAGCTATGCCGACGACGTATTGGCCGCGATAGAGCAGTTGCTCGCGCAGTGGGATGTGGAGTGTTATGGCGAAGTGGTATACGCCGATGCGGCGCTGGGTGAAGAGCGGTTCCCCCTCATGGCCTTGCGCAGCCGGGGCTGGAGCAGTGCTCTGCCCACCGTGCTGGTCACTGGTGGGGTGCACGGTTACGAGACCAGTGGCGTGCATGGCGCGTTGCGCTTTGCAGCAGACCACGCTGCGGCCTTTGCCGGCCGGGTGAACCTGCTGGTGGCGCCCTGCGTGAGCCCTTGGGCCTATGAGCGCATCCAGCGCTGGAACTTTGATGCGCTGGACCCCAACCGCAGCTTCCGTGCAGACAGCCCTGCCCAAGAGAGTGCTGCCCTGATGCGCCTGGTGGCGCCGATGCTGGGGCAGTTTGGCGCCCACATCGACCTGCACGAAACCACCGATACCGACGAGAGCGAGTACCGCCCCGCCGTGGCCGCCCGGGATGGCAAAGCCTTTGAGCCGTGCGTTATTCCCGATGGGTTTTACTTGGTGGACGACACCGCCAACCCCCAGCCCGCATTCCAACAGGCCATCCTGCGCGCTGTGGAGCAGGTCACGCACATTTCGCCTGCCGACGCGCAGGGCGGCCTGATCGGCACTCCGCTGGAGGCGCCCGGCGTGATTGCCTATGACGTGAAAGGCTGGGGCCTGTGTACCGGCATCACCGGGGCGCGCTACACCAGCATTACTGAGGTCTACCCCGACAGCCCCCGCGCCAACCCCGCGCAATGCATTGACGCGCAAGTCGCGGCGGTGGGGGCAGCTTTGGACTTTGTGATCGCCGCTTCGAGCTAACCGGGCCGGGGCCGCGCGCCCCAGCGCCTTCGCATTCAGCCTCTGGTTAGCTCAAATGCGCCCAGCGGCTGGGAGCGGCCGTTGAGGATGGCGTCTACCCGGTGGTGGCCGGGGTAGTGTTTGCGTGTGGTCATGTCGGCCAGAGAGATTTTCTTGCCCACCCTTTGGGTCTCGTGCGGGGCCAGGTCCAGCGTTTTGAGCTTGAACACTTTGGCGCGCGCCTGGCCATTGGCCTTGACGTAGTGCACCGCAAAGTCCACCAGCACCTGCTGGGGTAATGCGGTGGTGTTGGTCACGTCAAACGCCACGTTCAGCGAACCGCCCATCACTTCCTGCGGCGGCGTGATGGCGGGCTGGCTCACCACTGCGTTGGCCGTCTCTCCAAAGCCCAGTGCCGCCAGCGCACCGGCTTCACCGCGCTTGACTGCTGATCGCAGCGCGTGCTGCACGGTCCAGCTCCGCTCGGGTGTGGACCCTTGCAGCCAAGCGCGGGCCGTGTCGGCCAACAGGGCTGGGTGGTCTTTGCCAATGTCGTTGAGGTTGTTGGCCACTGAGCGCCGCACGTACAAGGCAGGGTCGTCCTTCAACTGCTCCAGCAGGGCCAGCACCGGTGCCGGGTCACGTTGAAACGCTGGCAAGCGCGAGGCCCAGGGCAGCCGTGGCCGCGTGCCCTCCGACACCAGGCGGCGCACATGCTCGGAGGAGTCGCGCGTCCATTCCATCAGCCGCTCGAGGGCTGCCTCTTGGTGGTGTTGCAAGTAGGGGCGGATGCTGAACTCTGCCGTAAAGCGTTGTGTGAGCGCGTGCTGCGCCTGCATCGACAACTCAAAATGCCCCAGCCCGAATTCGGCCACAAACGCCGTGTGGGGCAGGTACAAGAACGATGCCAGCGAAAGGCCCGGGTTGCGCCCGTGCGGCTGCTCAGCCGACGCCAGCAAAATCGGCAGCGCCTGGGCGTAGTCTTGCGGCAAGTGCCTCTGCAGCGCACGGGCAATGTGTTTGCCCCGCGGCATCAAGGCCAGGGCCTCATAGCCGCTCAGCGCGTCGTGCAAAAAGGCATCAGCGTCAAACCGCGGGTGCACCGCCCGGACCATGCGCGCAATGGCTTGCGGCACATCGGGGCCATATTGGGCAACCAGCGGCTCAGCCATATCGGGGCGCTTAGCCGCGGTCTAGCTCTTTAATGAGCGTCTTCACCTTGGTGGTGATGATGTCGACCGCCGGGTCGTTGGCGCCGTGGGGCAGGATGACGTGGGCGTGCCGCTTGGTGGGCTCGATGAACTGCTTGTGCATCGGGCGCACGGTTTCCAAGTACTGGGCGATCACGCTCTCAGTGCTGCGGCCGCGCTCGGTAATGTCGCGCTGCAG
>JAIXVK010000242.1 GCA_027483085.1 Comamonadaceae bacterium
GCCACCGTAGGGCAGCGGGCCAAAAAGCGGTCGAAATAGCCGATGACGGTGGCCACCTGCGTTTGCTGCAGCATGATTTCTGACAGCCACACCCGGTACGGGTCTTGGGTGTTTTGCCAAGGCAGGCTGTTACGGCCATGCTGCGCCTGCCAGCGCACCACGGCGGTGGCAAAACTCGGTGTCGCCATAGTCAGACCAGTTCGACGTCGACTTCGGTCAGCGCGGTGCTGCTCTGGTGCGCCGCTACCAGGTAGGAGGTGAGCTCCATGAGCTTGTCGTCCAGCACATTCAGAGCGTTGCTCTGTAGGTTGATTTCACCGATGCGGTCCTCCAGGCCACCCGCGGCCTGGGAGATGCGGTCAATCGCTTCAATACGGCGCACAAAATTGCGGCGGCGCTCGCGCAGTTGGGCATCGAGCTGCGCTGCAGACGCTTTGCTCCAGAGTTCTACATCCGCCAAGGCGGTTTCGTGGACCGTGCGCAGCCGCGTGGACAAGGCGCGCACCAAGCGGTCTGCAAACTCCGGCTGGGCGAGGCGAAATGCATTGCCCAAGCCCAAATACTGGAGGTGATTGCGTTCGATCGTGTCCAGATCCACCGTGAATCGGGCTATGTCCGGCTGCGCCGGTGGCTGCAGCGAGAAGCCGTATTCGGCGTTCAGCGCGGTGAAGCTGGCCTCCAGCATGGTCTGGATTTCGGCGCACAGGGCTTGCACCCGCTGCAGGTTGGCACGCAGGCGGTCAAAGGTTTCGCTGTAAGCCCGCTTGACGCCCAGCTTGAGGCCCTTTTGCAGCAGCGTGTCACCGAGCCCGGCCATTTCTTTCTTGAGCATGGCCGCGCCCAAAATATTGAACACCTCACGCAGCAGGCGTAGGTGCACTGAGCGGACTGCATGGATCTTGGCGCCGCCTTGGTCGAACTCGGCCTGCTCTTGCGAGATGCGGTTGCGCATGTGCTTGATGACGTTGGCGTTTTTGCCCTGCAGGCTTTGCAACTCCATCATTTGCTCGGTCAGGTCGCGCTTGCGGATGTTGATGACGCGACCGGTTTCAGCCCGCAAATCCGTAATTCCGCCCTTCATGGCGGAAGCCAGAATCTGCTGGCGCTTGCCCATCATGCCGTGGCCGAGCACGTCTTCGAGCACCGGCAGGCAACTCTGGCGCAGCAACGCATCGTCTTCCGTAACCTTGGCGACCAGACCCTTCTGGGCCGACACCGCAATCACCCGCTCTTTGGGAATACCCAAAATATCAGCGGTACTGGTGCGCTGGCGGTCGATCTGGGTCTGAATCTGGGCCGGGGTGCTGAGGGCATCCCACAGCGTGTCAATCTTGTTGAGCACCACCAAGCGCGCTTCGGGGTCGGTGGACTCGGTGATCAGGTGCTCGCGCCAGATAGCCAAGTCAGACTTGGTCACCCCGGTGTCGGCGCCCAACATGAACACGATGGCGTGGGCCTGGGGAATCAGGCTGACGGTCAGCTCCGGCTCAGCGCCGATGGCGTTCAGGCCCGGGGTGTCCAGAATCACCAGCCCCTGCTTGAGCAGCGGGTGGGCAATATTGATGAGCGCGTGGCGCCAGCGCGGCACTTCGACCATGCCCTGCGCATCCACCATCGGGTTGTCTTCAGGGGCTTGGGCATTCCAGAAGCCGAGGGCGCGGGCTTCTTCCTGTGTCACCCGAATGGTTTCGGCGACTTTCTCCAAGGCCTTGGCCAGTTGCTGGGGGTTGTTCACATCGAGGTCGATGCGGGTCCACTTCTCGGGCGCCATGCGCCATTCCATCAGCGCTTGGGGTTGCAGGCGGGTCTCGATCGGGAGCAGGCGCAGGCAGGGGGGCACCTCAGCGTCATAACCCATCTCGGTGGGGCACATGGTGGTGCGGCCTGCGCTGGCGGGCATGATGCGCCGGCCGTAGCCCGCAAAAAACAAGGCGTTGATCATCTCGGACTTGCCGCGCGAGAACTCGGCCACAAAGGCCACCATCACCTTGTCAGAGCGCAGCTGGGTTTCCAAGCGCAACAGGCGCTCTTCGACGCCCGCGTCCAGCAACTCGTGGTCTTTCAGCCATTCGGCCAGCAGCTTCAGGCGCAGCGCAAACTCACGCCGCCATGTGCCGTGTTGGTCAAATTGATCGTTGAATGAAGTAGCCACGTAGTCCCCCGAGGAATCGGCCAATATAGCACCCCATCCAGCCCTAGCGCTTCTGGCAAATCATGCAGAAATAGGTGGACCGCTGCCCCTGCCGGATCGCTCGCACCGGTGCGGCACACACACGACAAGGCGCGCCTTCACGGCCGTAGACATTGGCCTCCAGCTGGAAGTAGCCACTCTCGCCATTGGCGTTGGAAAAGTCGCGCAGCGTGCTGCCGCCCTTCTCGACCGCGCGGCTCAGCACATCCTTCACCGCCGCATGGAGCTTGGCCACACGGGGCTTGCTGATGCTGTTGGCCGGGCTCGTGGGGCGGATGCCCGCCAAGAACAAGGCCTCGGACGCATAAATATTGCCCACCCCCACCACCACTTCGCCAGCCAAGAGCACTTGTTTGATGTGGGCTTTGCGCTGCCGCAGCCCGGCCAGAAAGCCGGCCACCTCAAAACCATCACCCAACGGCTCTACGCCCAAGTGGCCCAGCAGTTTTTGTGCAACCGGGTCTGACTCACTATCGGCAAACACCACAGCGCCGAAGCGGCGGGGGTCGTGCAGGCGCAGGGTGCCGAGATCGGTGACCATGTCAAAGTGGTCGTGCACGCCCGCAGGCGGCAAATGCCGGTCAAAAACCACCGAACCCGACATGCCCAAGTGCACCAGCAGCAAGCCTTCGCTGAGGTCGATCAACAGGTATTTACCCCGGCGTCGGACGCCACGCACCCGCATGCCCGCCAACGATGCTGGCTCGCATTGCAATGGCCAGCGCAAAGGTTTGCCCATGTGCACTGCCTGAATCGTGGCGCCGGTGATGCGGTCGGCAAAACTCCGGCGGGTGACTTCAACTTCGGGCAATTCAGGCATGGGCGCTCTCAGATACGGGGGTTGGATTATTATGGTCTGATGCACCGCACCCAACGCCTCATCGCTATCGCTTCCGTCGTGGCCGGACTCATTCCATTCGGGTCCGCGCAGGCTGTGGCGCCAGCGCCCGTCACGAACTCAGACCTCAACGCCGGGCTGATGTACCAGATCCTGGTGGCGGAAATGAGCGCCTTCAATGGCGATGAGACCAACGCGTTCTCCCTGACCCTAGATGCCGCCCGGCGCGCCAATTCACCGCGGCTGTACGAGCGGGCGGTGGAGCTGGCCTTGCGCGCCCGAAGCGCGGACTTTGCGCTGGAGGCCGCGCGCGCTTGGCAGAGAGGGTTTCCCAGCTCGAAAGATGCCAATCGCTACATCTTGCAAATATTGATAGGTACGAACCGCCTGTCTGAACTGACCGAACCGCTCAAACGCGAACTCCAAGGCCTCTCGGGCAAGGACCGCGTAGGCACCATTAATGTGCTGCCCCGTTATTTCCAGCGGGTAACAGATAAAACACTGGCCGCTGCGGTGCTAGAACAGGCGCTGGCAGCGGACCTGCCCACCACGCTCTATGGACCCGCGGCTTGGAGCGCTGTCGGCGTGATGCGGATCGGCGCTGGCAACCTGCCCGGCGCGCTGGAGGCGGCCCAACGTGGCGCTGCGCTAGATGCCAACGCAGAAGAGCCCGCAGTGCTCGCCCTGAATTTGATGGATGCCAAAGCGCCCGCCGCCGAGGCGATCGTGCGCAAATATCTGGCAGGTAATGCGCTGCCCGAGATCCGCATGGGCTACGGGCGGGCCTTGATTGGTGCGCAGCGGTTTGCCGAGGCACTCACCCAAATGCAGCTGATCAACACGCAAAAGCCGGATTTCGCGGATGCCTGGTTGGTACGGGGGTCTCTGGAAATCCAGGACAAAGGCCCGGCCGCTGCAGAGAAATCACTCAAGCAGTACCTGAGCCTGCTCCCCGCCGAGCAAGACCCCAATGACGAGACCGAAACCGGACGGGGCGCGGTACAAGCCTATTTGTTGCTCGCCCAGATTGCAGAACTGAACGGCAAGCCCGACGAAGCCAACGCACTCCTGCAACGGATCAAAAGCCCCCAAGACGCCTTGCGGGTGACTGTGCGCCGCGCCACGTTGATGGC
>JAIXVK010000227.1 GCA_027483085.1 Comamonadaceae bacterium
ACCGGCAAAGTAGCCAATGGCGGCCCGCAAAAGCTGGCCAAGGGCACCAAGCTCGACAAGGCTTACCTGACTTCTGTGGAGAAGTTCCACTGGTTTGACATCCGTCCTGCGGACGAAGAAGTGGCAAGCCAGCTCGAAAGCATCAAGAACTCCCTGGAGCAAACTCGCCACAGTTTCGACCTCGCTTTTGAAGAAAAGCGCAAGAAGTTGACGCAAGGCGACGAGCTGCCTGCAGGCGTGTTGAAGATGGTCAAGGTCTACATCGCCGTCAAGCGCCGCTTGCAGCCTGGTGACAAGATGGCCGGCCGTCACGGTAACAAGGGTGTGGTCTCCAAGATCACCCCTGTTGAAGACATGCCTTACCTCGCGGACGGTACGCCGGTGGACATCGTCCTGAACCCTCTGGGCGTTCCATCGCGTATGAACATTGGTCAGGTGTTGGAAGTGCACTTGGGCTGGGCCGGCAAGGGCTTGGGTCAGCGCATTGGCGACATGTTGCAACGCGAAGCGGCCTCTACCGAGATCCGTGGTTTCTTGGAGCAGGTGTACAACAGCACCGGCCGCAAGGAAGACCTCGCTCAGTTGACGGACAGCGAAGTCCAAGACATGGCCAAAGAGCTGATTACCGGTGTGCCGTTCGCGTCACCCGTGTTTGATGGCGCTACCGAAAAAGAAATCGGTGACATGCTGCAGTTGGCGTATCCGGATGACGTGGCCAAGGCCAAGGGCTTGACAGCTACCCGCACGCAAGCCCAGCTCTATGACGGACGCAGTGGTGATGCCTTCGAGCGCACCACCACCGTCGGCTACATGCACTACCTGAAGCTGCACCACTTGGTGGACGACAAGATGCACGCCCGCTCTACCGGCCCATACAGCTTGGTGACCCAACAGCCTCTGGGCGGTAAGGCCCAGTTCGGTGGCCAGCGCTTCGGTGAAATGGAAGTGTGGGCGCTGGAAGCCTACGGTGCTTCTTACGTGCTGCAGGAAATGCTGACGGTCAAGTCCGATGACGTGCAAGGTCGTACCAAGGTGTACGAAAACATCGTCAAGGGCGAACACTCTATTGAAGCCGGCATGCCGGAATCGTTCAATGTGCTGGTCAAGGAAATCCGTTCCTTGGGCATCGACATTGAGCTGGATCGTTCTTAAAGACAAGGGAAAGAGTCACATGAAATCTTTACTCGACCTGTTCAAGCAGTTCACGCCCGATGAGCATTTTGATGCCATCAAGATCGGCATGGCGTCGCCTGAAAAGATCCGTTCCTGGTCTTTCGGCGAAGTCAAAAAACCTGAAACTATCAACTACCGCACCTTCAAGCCTGAGCGTGATGGCTTGTTTTGCGCCAAGATTTTCGGGCCCATCAAGGACTACGAATGCTTGTGCGGTAAGTACAAGCGCCTGAAGCACCGCGGTGTGATCTGCGAAAAATGCGGCGTTGAAGTCACACAGACCAAAGTGCGTCGTGAGCGCATGGGTCACATTGACTTGGCCGCTCCTTGCGCACACATCTGGTTCCTGAAGTCTTTGCCGAGCCGTTTGGGCTTGGTGCTGGACATGACTTTGCGTGACATCGAGCGCGTGTTGTACTTTGAAGCATACGTGGTGACCGACCCCGGCATGACCCCGCTGAAGAAATACAGCATCATGTCTGAGGACGATTACGACGCCAAATTCCAAGAATACGGCGATGAATTCATTGCCAAAATGGGCGCCGAGGGCATCAAAGACTTGCTGGAAAGCATTGACATCGATGGTTCCATCGAGAAGCTGCGCAACGACCTGACCGGCTCTGAGCTGAAGATCAAGAAGAATGCCAAGCGCCTCAAAGTGCTGGAAGCCTTCAAGAAATCCGGCATCAAGCCTGAGTGGATGGTGTTGGACGTGTTGCCCGTTCTGCCACCGGACTTGCGTCCCCTGGTTCCCTTGGACGGCGGCCGCTTTGCGACCTCCGACCTGAACGACCTGTATCGCCGCGTGATCAACCGCAACAGCCGTTTGCGCCGTTTGCTAGAGTTGAAGGCCCCTGAAATCATTGCCCGCAACGAAAAGCGGATGCTGCAAGAAGCCGTGGACAGCTTGCTGGACAACGGCCGCCGCGGCAAGGCCATGACTGGCGCCAACAAGCGCGCCTTGAAGTCCTTGGCCGACATGATCAAGGGTAAGAGCGGCCGTTTCCGCCAGAACTTGCTGGGCAAGCGCGTGGATTACTCCGGTCGTTCCGTGATTACCGTGGGCCCAACGCTTAAACTGCACCAGTGCGGTCTGCCTAAGCTGATGGCCTTGGAATTGTTCAAGCCATTCATCTTCGCGCGCCTGGAAGCCATGGGCATTGCGACCACCATCAAGGCTGCCAAGAAAGAAGTTGAATCCGGCACCCCCGTGGTCTGGGACATTCTGGAAGAGGTCATCAAAGAGCACCCCGTGATGCTGAACCGTGCGCCAACGCTGCACCGTTTGGGTATCCAAGCTTTTGAGCCTATCCTGATTGAAGGCAAGGCTATCCAGTTACACCCTCTCGTTTGCGCGGCCTTCAACGCCGACTTCGACGGTGACCAAATGGCTGTGCACGTACCGCTGTCGGTGGAAGCGCAGATGGAAGCCCGCACCTTGATGCTGGCCTCCAACAACGTGCTGTTCCCTGCCAACGGCGAACCTTCCATCGTTCCTTCGCAAGACGTGGTGTTGGGCTTGTACTACACCACCCGTGACCGTATCAACGGCAAAGGTGAGGGTCTGGTGTTTGCGGATACCGGTGAAGTCCAGCGCGCTTTTGACGCGGGCCAAGTGGAACTGAACGCACGTATCAACGTTCGTTTGACTGAATGGACCAAAAACAAGGAAACTGGCGAATTCGTGCCTGAAACCAAGCTGTGGGAAACCACCGCGGGTCGCGCCTTGTTGTCTGAAATCCTGCCCAAGGGATTGCCTTTCGCCAACATCAACAAAGCGTTGAAGAAGAAGGAAATTTCCAAGCTTATCAACGTGTCCTTCCGCAAGTGCGGACTGAAGGAAACCGTGGTGTTTGCCGACAAGCTGCTGCAAAGCGGTTTCCGTTTGGCAACGAAGGCCGGTATTTCCATCTGTATCGACGACATGTTGGTGCCACAAGAAAAGCACGACATCATCGGTCGCGCCCAGAAGGAAGTGAAAGAGATCGAACAGCAGTATGTGTCCGGTCTGGTGACTTCCGGTGAGCGCTACAACAAGGTGGTAGATATCTGGGGCAAGTCGGGTGACGAAGTATCCAAGGTGATGATGGCCAAGTTGTCCAAGGAATTGGTGACCGACCGCCATGGCAACCAGGTGCAACAGGAATCCTTCAACTCCATCTACATGATGGCCGACTCCGGTGCCCGCGGCTCTGCTGCCCAGATCCGTCAGGTGGCCGGTATGCGGGGTCTGATGGCCAAGCCTGATGGCTCCATCATTGAAACGCCGATTACCGCGAACTTCCGCGAAGGTCTGAACGTGTTGGAGTACTTCATCTCCACCCACGGTGCCCGTAAGGGTCTGGCCGATACCGCGTTGAAGACAGCGAACTCCGGTTACCTGACACGTCGTTTGGTCGATGTGACCCAGGATCTGGTTGTGACCGAACAAGACTGCGGCACACACGGTGGTTACCTGATGCGCGCCATTGTTGAAGGCGGTGAAGTGATTGAATCCCTGCGCGACCGTATTCTCGGTCGTACCGCAGCGGATGATGTCTTGCACCCTGAAACACGTGGCGTGCTGTTGCCCGCGGGCTCCATGCTGGACGAAGACGAAATCGAAATGCTGGAAGCTGCTGGCGTCGACGAAGTCAAGGTCCGCACCGCTCTGACATGTGAAACCCGCTTTGGTATCTGTGCCAAGTGCTATGGACGTGACTTGGGTCGCGGTGGTTTGATCAACGGCGGCGAAGCGGTCGGCGTGATCGCAGCGCAGTCCATCGGTGAACCCGGTACTCAGCTGACCATGCGTACCTTCCACATCGGTGGTGCGGCATCTCGTGCGGCGATCGCCTCCAGCGTCGAAGCCAAATCCAACGGCAACATCGGCTTCAATGCCACGATGCGCTATGTGACCAACAGCAAGGGCGAGTTGGTGGTGATTGCTCGTTCCGGCGAAATCATCATTCACGATGAGCACGGCCGTGAGCGCGAACGCCACAAGGTTCCTTATGGTGCCGTGTTGACTGTCAAGGTGGATCAATCCATCAAGGCTGGCGCAATTCTGGCGAACTGGGATCCTTTGACACGCCCCATCATTACCGAATTCGCGGGTAAGGCTCATTTCGAAAACGTCGAAGAAGGCCTGACCGTTGCGAAGCAGGTGGATGAGGTAACAGGCTTGTCGACTTTGGTGGTTATTGACCCCAAGCGCCGCGGCGCTGCCAAGGTAGTGCGTCCACAAGTGAAGCTGATCGATGCATCGGGTCACGAAGTGAAGATTCCTGGAACCGACCACTCCGTGACTATCGGTTTCCCCGTGGGATCGTTGGTTCAGGTGCGTGACGGTCAGGACGTGGGCCCCGGCGAAGTGCTGGCCCGTATTCCTATCGAAGGCCAAAAGACCCGCGACATTACCGGTGGTCTGCCACGCGTGGCCGAACTGTTTGAAGCACGTTCACCGAAAGACAAGGGTGTCTTGGCTGAAGTGACCGGTACCGTGTCCTTCGGTAAAGAAACCAAGGGCAAGGTCCGCTTGCAAATCACCGATCCAGAAGGCAAGGTCTGGGAAGAGCTCGTGCCCAAGGAAAAGAACATCTTGGTGCACGAAGGCCAGGTGGTCAACAAGGGTGAGTCGGTGGTGGACGGCCCAGCCGATCCGCAAGACATTCTGCGCTTGTTGGGTTCAGAAGAGTTGGCACGTTACATCGTGGACGAAGTGCAAGACGTTTACCGTTTGCAAGGCGTGAAGATCAACGACAAGCATATTGAAGTGATTGTTCGTCAGATGTTGCGTCGTGTCGTCGTGTAAAACGCTGGCGATTCCGGCTACATCAATGGTGAGCAGGTGGAGCGCTCTGAAATGCTCAACACCAACGACGCTTTGCGTGGCGAGGGCAAAATCCCTGCGACCTTCACCAACTTGCTTTTGGGTATTACCAAGGCATCGTTGTCGACAGACAGTTTCATCTCTGCCGCTTCGTTCCAGGAAACTACCCGTGTGTTGACCGAAGCTGCCATCATGGGCAAGCGCGACGAGCTGCGCGGACTGAAGGAAAACGTGATCGTTGGTCGCTTGATTCCTGCTGGTACTGGCTTGGCTTATCACGAAGCACGTAAAGTCCGTGAGTCCATGGATGACGCCGAGCGTCGTGCTATTGCCGAAGCTGAGGCCGCTGAACTGGCAGGTACGGCAGACTTGACAGAAGACGTGGCTGGTGCGGACGATACCTCTGCTGAGTAATCTGCGCTTCTGAATGAAAACGCCCCAGGTTGCACGCAACTTGGGGCGTTTTTTTTGCTGAGTTGCAAATGGAGAACGAGGCTCGAAATGGGACAGACGCTTTATGTGTGGTTGCTTTGTGCCTGCCTGTTGTTTTGGTTAATGGGCGTACACAATCGCTTGATGCGGCTCCGTGCGCGGGCACTCGCGATACTGAGCGCTCTCGAGAAGCAAGTCTTGTCAGGGATACTGCCCTTACAACATCGCTTGGTTACAAGTCCTGCGGATACGTCAAACAACGCATCAGACGAATACCGCGCGGAATGGCTACAAGCGCTGCGACTCATGGAGGAGGTCTGGGCTGCTCCCCGCAAAGATCGTCTGGATATGGATGCCCAGCAGCAGCGAACAGAGAGCTGGGCGAAGTTGATGACAGCATGGAGCGATTGGGTCTCTGCCCCACCTGATTTGGCCGGGCCTTGTGTTCCCGATTCATTTCGCCTCGAGTGGGAGGCAAGTACAGCGAAAGCTATCGTTATTTCAGATGCCTTGAACGCGATATTGAAAGACTACAACGAGGGCGTCAGTGAGCCGCCTGCTTGTTGGGTTGCACATTTTTTCGGATTCAAGGTCAGTGCATTAATAGGGATCAAATGAGTGAGTTACAAAGGTCGCCCGAGTTGTGGCGCCAATTGAAGGCGACCGTAGATGTCCTTTTTCAGGTATCTAACGGTCAATCAGGTAGTGCTGCCATGGATGCGGTCCCACCTCACTTGCGTGGAGCGGTTCAAGCATTGGCTTTTCATGCGTGGCGGAATCAAGGCAGATCGAGTGCGATTCGCTCGTTGCTTGCAAAAAAGCCACCAGCCCCACACGCTGACGCATTGTTGTGCCTCGCTTTGGGCCTCCTTTCGAATGATGCAGATGCCAGTTATGACGCATTTACTTTGGTGAACCAAGCGGTAGAGGCTGCCAAGCAATGCCCGCGTACCCGATCCCAGGCAAATTTCATCAACGCCTGCTTGCGGCGGTATTTGAGAGAGGCTCCCCAGCTCCTTGCAGAGGCAGATAGGCGCTTGGAGGCCCGTTGGAATCATCCCCTTTGGTGGATCAAAAAAGTACAGCAGGATCATCCCGAACAGTGGGAGGCGGTGTTGACTGCGGCAAATCGCCATCCCCCAATGACGTTGCGCGTGAACCTCCGCAAGGTGACAAGCGCGCAATACGCACTATCACTGCAAACAGCCGGTATCGAGGTCAGCAACGCCTATGGTTCATGCATTGAACTGGCGAAACCGGTCGCGGTAACCCAGCTCCCCGGCTTTCAAGAGGGGTGGGTCTCCGTGCAGGACGGTGCCGCTCAAGTTGCTGCAACACTTTTGCTTGAGGCGGCTA
>JAIXVK010000658.1 GCA_027483085.1 Comamonadaceae bacterium
GGCTTGCGCTTGGCATAGGCGCCCAGCTGAACCAGATCCAGCATCTCGCCCACACGCTGCTTGATTTCATCTTTGGGCAGGCCTTCCCGCTTCAAACCGAAAGCGACGTTCTCCCAGATATCCAGATGGGGAAACAGCGCGTAGCTCTGAAACATCATGTTGATCGGCCGGTCATAGGGTGCCAACTTGGCCACATCTTGCCCACCAAGCAAGATGCGCCCCGAGGTAGGCGACTCAAAACCAGCCAACATGCGCAGCAAGGTCGATTTGCCACAGCCCGAGCTCCCCAAGAGGGCGAAGATTTCGCCTTGGGCGATGGATAGCGAGACTTCGTCGACAGCAACAGCTTCGTCAAAGCGCTTTACCAGTTTCTCGGTGACAAGATATCCCACTTTGTCGGGTTGCACTGCCATGTGATTGACCTTTGATGATGTCTCTAGATGCAAAAAGGGCTGTTCATACCGGGGGTACAAACAGCCCTGAGGTACGTCGAATACGGGGCTTACTTACCTTTTTTGAACGCGTTGTAGGCGTTCGCCATCGATTCACGGGCTTCATTGGTGAAGCTGCTTGGTGGAATCATTTTGGAGAAGTAATCTGCCTCGACAAAAATGCTCTTGTTAGCAGTCATCTCTGGTTTGATTTTCTCCACCGAAGCCTTGTTGCCGGTGTTGTAGTTCATCTCATTGGTCATGGATGCACCGCTCTCAGCGCGGAGATAGAAGTCAATGAATGCGTGGGCATTGTTGGGGTGCTTGGCGTCCTTGGTCAGCCCCATCGCATCAATGAAAATCAGAGCGCCTGTGCTGGGCAACATCGCTTCGATCACGTCTTTGGAGCCGTTCTCCTTGGCGCGAACCGCTGCAATATTGATATCGCCAGCCCAGCCGATGGATGCGCAAGCCTTGCCGCCCGCGAGATCATCAATCATGGTGGAGCTGAACAAACGCACGTCTTTACGGACTTTCGCCAACATGGCGCCTGCTTCTTTGTAGTCATCGGCGCTGTTGGAATACGCGTCTTTACCGATGTAATGCAAGGCGACCGGCAGAATTTCAGTGGGCGAATCGAGGTAGGCAATACCGCAAGACTTCAGCTTGGCAGTGTATTTAGGGTTGAATACCAGATCCCACGCGTTTTCGGGCATGGGCATGCCGCCCAAGGCTTTCTCCACTTTGGTCTTGTTAATACCCACGGTGGTAAAGCTCCAAGCCCAGGGTACGAGGTGCTTGTTATCCGGATCTGCCTTGGTCATGGTGGCCATCAGAGCCGGGTCCAGATTGGCCAAGTTTTTGATCTTTGATTTGTCCAGGGGCTGCAGCAAGCCGCCTTCGATTTGTGGCTTGGCGAAAACGGTGCCTGGCACCACCAAGTCGTATCCTGTGTTGCCTGCCACCAGTTTTGCATGCAGCGCTTCGTTGGTCTCAAAGGTGTCGTAGTTGACCTTGATACCGGTTTCTTTCTCAAAGGCAGCGATCATTCCTTCAGGAATGTAGTCCGGCCAGTTGTAAATATTCAGTACCTTTTCTTCGGTGTTCACCGGCTCAGCCGGGGCACTCGCCACAGGCGCGGGTGTCGCGACAGCCGCGGGTGCTTCCTCTTTTTTGCCGCATGCGGCCAAAACCAGCGCAGAGAGCGCAAACGTGCAAAGGTACTTATTCATGGTGAGCTGATTCCCGTAGAAATGAAGGTGTTGAACTACGAACGACTAGCCTGACTCAAGCAATATTCAGACCAAAAAAGATTATAGAAGTGCTATGCCAGCCCTTTGGCCCTCAGCTCCGCGTGGGTAAGGTCCAATGCCAAATAAATCAAGCGCATCATTTCATCAATGTCAGCGCGGGACATGGTCAGCGGCGGGGCAATGATCATCCGGTCACCGACTGCGCGCATCACCAATCCACTGCGGAAGCAGTGGGCCCGGCACACCATACCCACCGCATCTTGCTCAGCAAACCGGGTACCCGCGCGCTTGTCTTTGATCAGCACCATGCCAGCTACGAATCCACAGGTTTCGGCAGCGGTAACCAAGGGATGCTCGTTAAGCTCAGCGAAGCGCTGCGCAAAGTACGCCCCCATATCGCCATGCACCTTTTGAGGGAGCTGCTCACGCTCCATCAAGGCGACATTGGCCAGCCCGACTGCGCAGGCCACGGGGTGGCCGCTGTAGGTGTAGCCATGGTTGAACTCACCACCTTGTTCAATCAGGACCTTGGCGACACGGTTCCCTACCATCACGCCGCCCAGGGGGATATATCCGCTGGTAATGGCTTTGGCAAAAGTGACCAAGTCGGGCTTGTAGCCGAATTTCTCGTATCCGAACCAGTGCCCTAAACGGCCGAACGCACAAATCACTTCGTCACTGATCAGCAAGATGCTGTATTTGTCCACAATCCGCTGGATCTCGGGCCAATAGCTGTCCGGCGGAATAATCACGCCACCCGCGCCCTGCACAGGCTCTGCGATGAATGCAGCGACCTTGTCGGGGCCCACGGACAGAATTTTTTCCTCCAGCCACCCCGCTGCCCGCACCCCGAACTCCTCGGCCGACTCGCCGGGCAGGCCGTTCTCGAAGAAATAAGGCTGCCCGATGTGGGTGATGTTGGGAATCGGCAAGTCGCCCTGCGCGTGCATGCCACTCATGCCCCCCAAAGAGGCGCCCGCCATCGTGCTGCCGTGGTAGGCATTGAGGCGGCTGATGATGACCTTGCGCTGGGGCTGCCCCAACAAATCCCAATAGCGACGCACCATGCGCACATTCGAATCATTGCTTTCACTGCCGCTTGACGAATAAAAGACATGCTGAAAACTGCGGTCGCCCACATCCGGCGCCAAGGACGCCAATTTGGCGGCCAATTGCACGGCAGGCACATTGGTCGTCTGGAAAAAGCTGTTGTAGTAGGGCAGCGTCATCATTTGTTGATGGGCTGCATCTGCCAGCTCGCGGCGCCCGTATCCGGCATTCACGCACCACAAACCACTCATGCCGTCCAAGATGCGGTGACCTTCGGAGTCCCACACATAAATGCCATCCGCATGGCTGATGACCCGGGCACCGCGGCCCTGCAGGTCTTTAAAGTCGGTAAACGGATGCAAAAAGTGCGCGCTGTCGAGCGCCTGAATGTGTGCGGTATCGATGGATGCGTTCATGGCAATTCAAATCAAAGGTGGGCGAAGGCGTTACACGTGGAGCAACAAGTGCTCGCGCTCCCACGGCGAAATCACCTTCATGAACTCGTCAAACTCCAGCTCCTTGATTTCTGAGTAAACAGTGACAAACTCTTTGCCCAAGACCTCATGCAAATCGGTCTCTTTGCGCAGCCAATCCAGCGCCTCCCCGAGGCTCCGTGGCAAGGCATACGGAGACAAATAAGCATCCCCCCGCATTTCCGGCTTGGGTTTGATTTTGTTTTTCAGGCCGAGGTAGCCGCAGGCCAAGGTCATGGCCATCGCCACATAGGGGTTGGCATCGGCGCCGATCACCCGGTTTTCTACCCGGCGGGCTGCCGGCGAGGAGATGGGCGAACGGATACCAACCGTGCGGTTGTCATAGCCCCACTCGATATTGATAGGTGCCGCCGTGTTGCGAGACAGGCGCCGATAGCTGTTCACATACGGTGCCACCAACACCATGGCGGCCGGAATGTAGCGCTGCAATCCACCGATGTAGTGCATAAAAGCTTCGGACGGCGTGCCATCTTCATTGCTAAACACATTCTTGCCCGACGCCACATCCACCAAGCTCTGGTGCACATGCATGGCACTGCCGGGTTCGCCTGCAATCGGCTTGGCCATAAAGGTCGCGTACATGTCATGGCGCAGTGCAGCCTCACGCACCGTGCGCTTGAAGAAAAACACCTCATCCGCCAAGCCCAGCGGCTTGTTGTGGAAGAAGTTGATCTCCATCTGCCCTGCCCCGACCTCGTGGATCAGCGTGTCCACGTTGAGCTCCATCTTGTCGGAGTAGTCGTAGATTTCTTCAAACAAGGGGTCAAACTCGTTCACCGCGTCGATGCTGTAGGCCTGGCGGGAGGTCTCTGCCCGCCCGCTGCGGCCCACCGGTGCACGCAAGAGCGTGTTGGGGTCGGTGTTACGAGCGGTAAGGTAAAACTCCAACTCAGGAGCCACAATCGGCTGAAGCCCCTCCGCGGCGTACAGATCAAGCACCCGGCGCAACACGCTGCGCGGCGCAAAAGGCACCAGCTTGCCTTCATGATCAAAGCAGTCGTGAATGACCTGCGCCGTGGGATCTGTAGCCCACGGGACGATACGCACCGAAGACGGATCGGGCCTCAGCTGCATGTCTTTGTCGGTGGGGTCAATAACGTCGTAGTACGGGCCACTTTCAGGAAACTCCCCTGTCACCCCCATGGCCACAATTGCTTGCGGAAGCCGCATGCCACGGTCTTCGGTGAACTTGGCGCGTGGCAGGATTTTTCCGCGAGCGACTCCAGTCAAGTCGGGCACCAAACACTCCACCTCCGTGACCCGGCGCTCATTGAGCCATTGCTCCAGATCGTTGAAATTCATGTTTTTGTTTTCCGTCATGTTGTATCTCCTTGGGGTGCTGCACCGCCATCATGCCTGCAGTGCGGCGCTGTAGATCAAATCATTCTGGTGCAAAATTGGTTGCAAACCGGAGCCATTTAAAAGGCCTTCATGGTGCCACTTTAACCATTTGCATCCCCATGCTGTCAGAACTCATCCTCAGTGAAATGCACCAGCTCAGCAGCAAAGGGCAGATGCCGCTGCACCGCCAACTGTATGAAGCCCTGCGCCGGGCAGTGCTGCAAGGCAAGCTCCATGCCGGAGACAAGCTCCCCTCCAGCCGCGAACTCACCCAGGATCTGAACTTGTCGCGCAACACGGTGGTGGCCGCCATCAACCAGCTGGTCACCGAGGGCTACCTCGTCAGTAGGGTTGGCAGTGGCACCTATGTCAACGAGCAATCACGCCCGGTGACGCGCCTCCAGCCAGCGCGGGAAGACAAGGGGTCCGGGCTGTCGAGCCGGGGAATTGCTGTGTCAACCCAGTTCACCTCCGCCCAACTCGAAGTGCAGCCGTTTACCCCGGGTGTGGCCGACTTCAGCGCTTTCCCGGTGGCCCTGTGGCAACGCCTGCAAAACAAGCATTGGCGTATGACTTACCCCGAGATGCTGGACTACTCATACGGCGGTGGCCACACTCCTTTGAGGCGTGCAGTGGCCGACTACCTCCGCGTATCGCGCAGCGTGCCGGTCGATATGGATCAGGTGCTGATTACCAATGGAACCCAACAGTCTCTCGATTTGTGTGCCCACATGCTTGCGGACCACGGGCAATGCGTATGGATGGAGGATCCCGCCTATTGGGGCGCCGTCAAGGCATTCACTGCCGCCGGCTTACAGCTTCACCCTGTTTCAGTAGACCCACACGGGATGGCGCCCGGCCCTCTAGACGACCAGCACCCGCCCCGGCTGATTTACACCACGCCCTCGCACCAGTACCCGACCGGTGCCGTCATGTCGCTCGCCCGCCGGCAACAATTGCTGGCTTTAGGCCGGCAACACAACGCCTGGATCCTGGAGGACGACTACGACAGCGAGTTCCGTTTCAGCGGCCCTCCCCTCTCGTCCTTGGCCGGGCTAGATCACAGCGGCCGTGTGATTTACCTCGGGTCCTTTTCCAAAGTGCTCTACCCGGGCCTCAAGCTGGGGTATCTGGTCGTCCCCAAAACGGTGGCTGCTGCTTTCAAGCAAGCCCACTACGACCTCAACCGGCCGGGGCAACTCCCCCTGCAGGCAGCACTCGCAGAATTCATAGAGTTGGGCCATTTTGCGGCGGCATTGCGCAAAGCGCGGCAAAGCTATGCCCAGCGCCGGAAATGCCTGCTGGACGCGCTTCAGTCCATATTGGGACCGAACGCGAGCATCAGTGGCGCTGAGCAGGGTTTGCACTTGTGCCTGCAACTTCCCACGGTGTTGGACGACGAAGCATTGGCCCGCCGGATCGGACAAGCCGGCATGGTGGTTCGCCCCCTGTCCGCCTACTGCCTCGCACGGCGCGACGCCAAAGGCCTCGTGATCGGCTACGGATACGCCACCTTGCAGGACATTGCGCACTGGGGCCCGCAGCTCGCCCGCTTGGTTGCTGGAGCGCTCAAAGATCTTTGAGCTGGTGATACGCCATGCCCAGCACCAAACTAGGTGTCCGCAACCAACGCCCGCCCGGAAAGCTGCGATGCTGGATGCGCGCAAACACATCAAACCGCTCGGCCTGACCGGCAATGGCTTGCGCGA
>JAIXVK010000107.1 GCA_027483085.1 Comamonadaceae bacterium
GTTATGCTTCGCGTAAATTCGAATTTTGTAAATTTTTAATTCGTTTTTTTCGCAGTATTTCAGTTTGTATCCAAGAAGGCGACCATGAACTTCAAGCACCTCCACTACTTTTGGGTCACGGCCAAGGCGGGCGGCATCATGCGCGCAGGCGAACAACTGCACACCACGCCCCAGACGCTGTCGGGCCAGATCAAGCTGCTGGAGGAGTGGCTAGGCCGCAAACTCTTCCAGAAAAGCGGCCGCAACCTGGAGCTGACCGAAGACGGCCGCCTCGCCCTAGGCTACGCGGACCAGATTTTTTCTCTGGGTGCCGAACTCGAAAACGCGGTGCGCCTGCCCCGGGGCGTTCACAAGGTGCTGGACTTCAAGGTCGGCGTGGCGGACTCGGTCACCAAGTCTCTGGCCTACCGCCTGCTGGAGCCGGCCCTCAACCTCGAAGACCCGGTGCGCATGATTTGCAGCGAGGGCAAGTTCCCCGACCTGCTGGCCAAGCTCGCCTTGAACCAGCTCGACCTGGTGATTGCGGACGAGCCCATGTCCAAGCGCATGAGTGTGAAGGCCTTTAACCACGAGCTGGGCAGCACCCCGATGAGCTTTTTTTGTGCCCCGACCTTAGGCAAAACGCTCAAAGGCGACTTCCCGGAGTGCCTGAACAACGCGCCCATGTTGATCCAGGGGGCACAAGCCTCCATCCGCCAGCAATGGGAAGGCTGGCTCAGCCGCCACCAGCTGCACCCACGCACCATCGGCGAATTTGACGATGGTGCGCTCATGAACGCCTTCGGGCGCAAGGGCCGCGGCATTTTCATGGCCCCATCGGTCATGGAGGCAGACATCGTGGAGCAGTTCGGGGTGGAAGTGATCGGCCGTAGCGACGAGCTGGTGGAAGAGTTTTTTGCGGTGTCGGTGGAGCGGCGTATCACCCACCCCTGTGTGGTCGCGATCACCAAAACGGCGCGGGGGCAATTGTTCAGTTAACGCTTGCAAAGCCTACGGGCGTAGACAATGCGCACCTGACCCCACCACTTATGAAAGCCCCCCTGATGTACGACCTGTCCAAACTCCTGCACCTGATTGCTGCCATCGTCTGGATGGGGGGCATGACCTTCATGCTGATCGCGCTGCGCCCTGCCACCCTGGCGGTCATGGACGCGCAGCCCCGCGCCCGGTTGATGGACCAGGTCTGGCAACGGTTTTTTGCCGCGGTGCTGATTGCCATCGTCGTGCTGCTGGCAACCGGCGGTTATATGTTCGGTGGCGCCATGAAGGCAGCCCGTGAAGCCACAGGCCATGCCGTGGTGCCCTTGGGCTGGACGATCATGACCGCGCTGGGCAGCCTGATGTTTTTGATCTTCGGCCACATCTACTTTGCGGGCTTCAAGAAGTTCCGCCGCGCCGTGGCCGGCATGCAGTGGCCCGTCGCTGCCAAAGCGGCCGAGCAGATTCACTTGCTGGTCGTGGTGAACTTTGTGCTCGGCTGGGCTGCTATTGCCGCCGTGAAGCTGCTGTAACTCACTTTTCTCGGTCTATTTATGTCGCATCAGCGCCCCTGCCCCACACCGGCAACCCCCTTTAAGGCGACTACGCCCCTCCGCTCCGCCTTGTGCGCGGTCGCACTGCTCGCAACTGCCTTGGGTGCTACACCGGCCCACGCCGACACCGCCAGCGAAGGCCTGCCGCTGTGGGAGTTGGGTGTGTTTGCCGGCGCGGTGTCCACCCCGGCCTACCCGGCGTCGGTAGAGCGCAGTGGTCTCGGGCTGGTGCTGCCAGTGCTGGTGTACCGCGGGGAAATCTTCCGGGCTGAGCGTGGCAGCGTAGGTGCCCGCCTGGTGCACACCGAGGACACCGAGTTCGACATCGGCTTTGCGGCCTCCTTGCCCGCCAGCTCCAACGATATTGCCGCCCGCAAGGGCATGCCCGACCTGGGCACGCTGGTCGAATTCGGGCCCCGCCTGAAGACCGTGCTGGCCCGCCCTGACAGCCAGAGCCAAGTGCGGCTGGAGCTGCCATTGCGCAGCGTGATCGAAGTCCAGGGCGGCCTGCGCACCCAGGGTTTTGCGGCGGAGCCGGAGCTGATCTGGGAGACCCGTGCGCCCGGATCGGCGTGGCGGTTTTCAACCAGTGCCAGCCTGATCTTTGGGGATGCGCGGCTCAACCGCTACTTTTATGGGGTACCGGCCGACCTGGCCACGGCCCAGCGCCCCACCTATGACGCACAAAGCGGGCTGATTGCTTCCCGCTTTTCTGTCAGCGCCTCCCGCGCGCTGGGGCCGGATCTGCGGGTGTTCGGCTTTGTGCGTGCTGAAAACTATGCCGGCAACGCCAATACCAGCAGCCCGCTGCATCTGCGCAGCACCGGCACCTCGGCCGGCATTGGCCTGAACTGGACGCTCAGGCGCTCCGAAGCCCGCGCTTACTAATAACCAAGTTGCAGGGCTAAGGCCCTGCACTTAGATGTAATTGCGCATAAACAAACAACGAACTATTCGTTGTGGTTTGCACCTCTCGTCTTCAGAATCGGGCTGTTACCGACTCGTCAGCCGCACACACGCGGCCAACCCACCTTCTGGAGCCGATATGAATTTCAAACAAAAAACCTCGTTGGCGCTCGCTGCCATTGCGCTGACTGCTAGCAATTTTGCAGCAGCACAAACCACGTTGCTCAACGTGTCTTATGACGTGGCGCGCGAGTTCTACAAAGACGTGAACACCGCGTTCATTGCCAACTACAAGAAAACCACCGGCAAAGATATCAAGATCGACCAGTCCCACGCCGGCTCCAGCGCCCAGGCGCGCGCCGTGAACGATGGCTTGGAAGCCGACGTGGTCACCATGAACACCACCACCGACGTGGACTTTCTGGCCGGCACCGGTGTCGTGGCCAAAGACTGGGCCAAGAAATTCCCCAACAACGCAGCCCCCACCAGCTCCACCATGCTGTTCCTGGTGCGCAACGGCAACCCCAAGGGCATCAAGGATTGGGACGACCTGATCAAGCCCGGCGTGCAGGTGGTGGTGGTGAACCCCAAAACCGGCGGTAACGGCCGCATGGCCTATCTGGCCGCATGGGGCCAAGTGCGCAAAAAGGGCGGTACCGATGCCCAAGCCCAAGACTTTGTGAGCAAGCTGTACAAAAACGTGCCGATCCTGGCCAAGGGCGGCCGCGATGCGACCAGCGTCTTCTTGCAACGCAACATCGGCGACGTGCTGATCACTTTTGAATCCGAAGTTGTGTCGGTAGACAAAGAGTTTGGTGCCGGCAAGGTCGATGCGATTCACCCCGGCATTTCCATCGTGGCCGAGAACCCGGTCGCCGTGGTTGAACGCACCGTGGCCAAAAAAGGCACTGCCGAGCAAGCCCGCGCCTACCTGAACTTCTTGTACACCGATGAAGGCCAGGAAATCGCGGCCCAGCACGCCATCCGCCCCAGCAACCCGGCCATCCTGAAGAAGTACGCCAGCACCTTCAAGCCGATCACGCTGTTCCGTGCGGAAGAATTCTTTGGCTCGTTCGCTGAAGCGCAAAAAGTGCACTTCAACGATGGCGGCCAGTTCGACAAGCTCTACACCGTCAAGTAAATGACTGCTGCTGTTCTGCAGGCGCCCGCACAAAAGCGGGCGCCCAAACGGGTGCTGCCCGGTTTCCGGCTGACGCTGGGCTACACCTTGTTTTATCTGGCGCTGATCGTGCTGTTGCCGCTCTCTGCGCTGATCTTCAAAACCTTCACCCTCACGTTAGACCAGTTCTGGGCAGCCGTGGCCAGCCCGCGGGTGGTGGCCTCGTACCAGCTCACCTTCGGCGCATCGTTTATTGCGGCACTGGTGAATGCCGTGTTCGGCCTGCTGATCGCTTGGGTACTGGTGCGCTACCAGTTCCCCGGCAAAAAGATCATTGACGCCTTGGTCGACCTGCCCTTTGCCCTGCCCACTGCAGTGGCGGGCATTTCGCTCACCGCACTGCTGGCCGGCAACGGCTGGATCGGTAGCTTGCTGGAGCCCCATGGCATCCAGCTGGCGTTCAACCGCAATGGCGTCGTGATTGCCCTGATTTTCATTGGCCTGCCTTTTGTGGTGCGCACGGTGCAGCCGGTGCTGGAAGATGCAGAAAAAGAACTCGAAGAAGCCGCTACCTGCCTGGGTGCCACGCGCTGGCAGACCTTCAGGCACGTGATTTTTCCGACCATCGCGCCCGCTTTGCTCACCGGCTTTGCCATGGCCTTTGCCCGCGGTGTGGGTGAATACGGCTCGGTCATTTTTATTGCCGGCAACATGCCCATGATTTCTGAAATCACCCCGCTCATCATCATCAGCAAGCTCGAGCAATACGACTACGCGGGCGCCACTGCGGTCGCCACTGTCATGCTGCTGGCGTCTTTTGTGATGCTGATGGTGATCAACAGCCTGCAAGCCTGGCAGCGCAAACGTGCGGGAACCTGACTATGAGTAGCACACGCACGATCCGCCGCGCCAAAGCCGGCACTACCGAACCCGCATGGGTGAAGTGGTCGCTCATCGCTGTGGCGCTGGGCTTTATCTTTTTGTTTCTGGTCTTGCCACTGGCCGCGGTGTTCACCGAGGCCTTGCGCAAAGGCGGCGAAGAGTTCCTGCTGGCCCTGAAAGAGCCGGACGCCTGGAGCGCCATCCGCCTGACTCTGCTGATCGCCGCCATTACGGTGCCGATGAATCTGGTGTTCGGTGTGGCCGCCGCTTGGTGTATTGCCAAATACGAGTTCAAGGGCAAGGCCTTTTTGACCACGCTGGTGGACCTGCCGTTCTCGGTGTCGCCCGTCGTTGCAGGCCTGATCTATGTGTTGATGTTCGGAGCGCATGGCTGGTTCGGCCCGTGGCTCATGGCCCATGACATCAAGATCGTGTTTGCCGTGCCCGGCATTGTGTTGGCCACCATCTTTGTGACGGTCCCTTTCATTGCCCGGGAGTTGATCCCGCTGATGCAGGCCCAGGGTACTGACGAAGAGCAGGCTGCCCAAGTGCTGGGCGCCAGCGGCTTGCAGACCTTCTGGCATGTGACGCTGCCCAACATCAAGTGGGGCCTGATTTATGGCGTCATCTTATGTAACGCACGTGCCATGGGCGAGTTCGGCGCGGTGTCGGTCGTATCGGGTCACATCCGTGGCCAGACCAACACCATGCCGCTGCACGTCGAGATTCTGTACAACGAATACCAGTCGGTAGCCGCCTTCGCCATTGCCTCGCTGCTGGCTCTGCTGGCGCTGGTCACCCTGGTCATCAAGTCCTTTGTGGAGTGGAAGTTTGAGCGCGACCAGAAGGCCGCTGCAGACTTGCCCCCTGAAAAACCGCTGGCCTGAGCGCCCGCCTTTTTGAGTAAACCATCATGAGTATTGCAATTCGCAACGTCAGCAAAGACTTCGGCACCTTCAAGGCGCTGCAGGACGTGAACCTGGACATCGAGTCCGGTGAACTCGTCGCCCTGCTCGGCCCTTCCGGCTGCGGCAAGACCACGCTGCTGCGCATCATCGCCGGCTTGGAAACGGCTGACCACGGCAACATCCTTTTCAGCGGCGAAGACACCACTGACGTGCATGTGCGTGAGCGCAACGTGGGCTTTGTGTTCCAGCACTACGCCCTGTTCCGCCACATGAGCGTGTTTGACAACGTGGCTTTCGGCCTGCGCATGAAGCCGCGCGCCCTGCGCCCGTCTGAAACCGTCATCAAGCAAAAAGTGCACGACCTGCTGGGCTTGGTGCAGCTGGACTGGCTGGCCGACCGCTACCCGGCGCAACTCTCGGGGGGTCAGCGCCAGCGTATTGCCCTGGCGCGCGCCTTGGCGGTAGAGCCTAAAGTGCTGTTGCTGGACGAACCCTTTGGCGCGCTGGATGCCAAGGTGCGTAAAGAGCTGCGCCGCTGGCTGCGCCGCCTGCACGACGACTTGCATGTGACCAGTATCTTCGTGACCCACGACCAGGAAGAAGCCCTGGAAGTGGCCGACCGCGTGGTGCTGATGAACAGCGGCAAAGTCGAGCAGATCGGCTCGCCCCAGCAGGTGTGGGATCACCCCGCCAGCCCGTTTGTCTATGGCTTTTTGGGCGATGTGAACCTGTTCCACGGCCGTGCCCACGAAGGCGAAATGCTGATCGGCGAAGACCACCACGGCGTGCGCCTGGCCAGCCCTGAGCACAGCGAAGCGCAAAACGCCAA
>JAIXVK010000062.1 GCA_027483085.1 Comamonadaceae bacterium
CTCAACCTCATACCTGTGGGCTTGATCGCTGCATGTCTCGCAGCAACTTGCATGGGTATCAACGCTCCTGCCCACGGCCAAACAGCATCAGTGCTGCCGAGTGTGCCCGCTTCGACCAATTTGAACTGGACGGCCTTGAGTGCGGGACAAAAAATTGCACTGGCTCCTCTGAAGGAGAGCTGGGACACCTTGGCCGACGGACACCGCCGGAAGTGGATCGCCTTGTCGCAAAATTTTTCTGCCATGTCCGCGGCAGACAAAGAGACACTGCACAGCCGGATGGCTGAATGGGCCGCACTGAAGCCGAAGGAACGGCAGCAAGCACGGTTAAATTTTGCTGAAACAAAGAAGACACCTGCAGCGGACCGACTGTCCAACTGGGAAGCCTACCAAGCACTGAGCCAAGAGGAAAAAGACGCTCTAGCACGCAAAGGGGCTGCCAAACCAGCAGGTGCAGCGGTAGCCGCCAAAGCGCCTCCGCCCCAGAAGTTAACGTCTGTACCCGTGACCCGGAATTCACCGGAAACCCACCGGGAACGACTGGCTGCTCAGCAGCCCGTTGATCGCAACACACTCCTGCCCCTCGCCCCAGCTTCAAAAACAAGCAGCGCAAACTAACGGCTTGATCCACCTGTCGCTCTTTGGCGCTTGCGCCTGCCTACAATCGCAGCTTCTTTGACAACAGAACGGGCTAGGGATGATCAATGGTGCGACAACCCCAGGACTCTGGCGACGCATGGCATGCTGGATTTATGAGGGTATCTTGTTGTTCGGCGTGGTGTTTTTGGCAGGTTACATTTTTGGTACCTTGAGCCAAACCCGATATGCACTGGACAACCGCCATGCCCTTCAGGGCTTTTTGTTCCTTGTACTGGGTATTTACTTTGTGTGGTTTTGGGCGCACGGCCAAACGCTCGCGATGAAAACCTGGAACATCCGCGTGGTGGGTGTCGATGGCCAAAAAATCACCCAGCTGCGGGCACTGGGGCGCTACGTATTGAGCTGGGTCTGGTTTTTGCCACCGTTGGCAGCGGTGTATCCATTTCAACTGTCTGGCCCAGAGATCACGGTGATCTGCATAGGCTGGGTCGCCGTCTGGGCGATTTTGAGCCGCTTTCACCCCCAAAACCAGTTTTGGCACGATGTGCTGGCGGGCACTCGCCTGGTCCATTCCGCGCCCATGAGCCGCTGAATACAAAGACACCCATCTATGCCAGCCCCATCCTTGCCCCCTGTTGATCCTGCGGTAAATCCTCAGAAGCTGCGCCGGGGTTTAAGCCGCGTGCTTCACGCTACCCGCTACTCATGGGCCGGATTGCAGGCGGGGTGGAACGAGACAGCTTTCAGGCAAGAGTGCATTTTGGCATTGGTACTCTTGCCAGCTTCTTTTTTCATCGGGCAAACTTGGGTTGAATGCGCAGTTTTAGCGGCCAGCGTCGTCGCAGTGATGGTCGTTGAGTTGCTCAATACGGCGGTCGAATCAGTTGTCGACCGCGTCGGCCCCGAGTGGCATTCGCTGTCCAAACGGGCCAAGGATATCGGCAGCGCTGCAGTGCTGCTGAGCTTGTTGCTGTGCGCCGCGATATGGGGTGCTGCTCTGTGGGCGCGCTTTGCGCCTCACCTGAGCTGAAAACTTAGACGGCGGACTCGTCCTGTTCGCCAGTACGAATACGCACCACACGCTCTACACTCGTGACGAAGATCTTCCCGTCGCCGATCTTGCCGGTATGCGCGGCTTTCACAATGGCGTCAACACAGCGATCCACATCTTCGGTTTTCACCACCACTTCCACCTTCATCTTGGGCAGAAAGTCGACAACGTACTCAGCGCCACGGTACAACTCGGTGTGACCTTTTTGGCGACCAAAGCCTTTGACTTCCGTCACTGTCAAACCTGTCACGCCGCATTCAGCCAGAGCTTCACGGACCTCTTCTAGTTTGAAAGGTTTGACGACTGCGGTAATTTGTTTCATCTGCTTGTCCAGTTAAAAAATCAGGCCCGAAAACGGTTGGTAATAGGATAACGCCAATCTTTGCCGAAGCTGCGGTGCGTCACGCGGATTCCTACGGGTGCTTGGCGGCGCTTGTATTCATTGATTTTGATGAGTCGAGTCACCCGCTCTACATCTTCCACACGGTAGCCAGCGGCGATGATCGCCTCGATGCTCTCGTCATTTTCCATGTAGCGCTCCAGAATGCCATCCAGCACCTCATAGGGTGGCAGACTGTCCTGGTCTTTCTGGTCAGGCCGCAGCTCGGCACTGGGAGGGCGGGTGATGATGCGCTCTGGAATCGGGGCCAGACCGGTGCCGTAAGGGTCATGGGCATTACGCCACCACGCGAGCTTGAACACCGTGGTTTTGGCCAGGTCTTTGATGACTGCGAAGCCGCCCGCCATGTCTCCGTAGAGCGTGCAATAGCCGGTCGCCATCTCGGACTTGTTTCCAGTCGTCAGCACAATACTGCCGAATTTGTTGGACAAGGCCATCAGCAAGGTCCCGCGGATGCGTGCCTGGATGTTCTCTTCGGTCGTGTCTTCTGCACGCCCCGCAAACTCTGAAGCCAATGAGGCCTTGAAGGCCTCGAACTCCGGCACGATGGAAATTTCGTCGTACCGCACGCCCATGCGGGCCGCCATGTCCCGGGCATCAATCCAGCTGATGTCCGCGGTGTACGGAGAAGGCATCATCACCGTGCGCACCTTGTCGGCCCCGAGCGCATCGACTGCGATCGCCAAGACCAGGGCCGAGTCAATGCCACCAGACAGGCCCAACA
>JAIXVK010000502.1 GCA_027483085.1 Comamonadaceae bacterium
CACATTGCCCCGCTGCAGGGGGTCGAGCGCAATGTCGGTCACCCGGCCGACCAGCACCCCTTTGTAGCGGACTGCGGCCTGTGGCTGCAGTCCGGTCACGCCTTCGGCGCTCGATATCTCGAACATGCGCTGCTCGGTGGTGTCCCGGGTCAGCCACACCGCCAGTGCGGTCAGCAATGCCAACAGCGCCACCACAAAGGCCCCGGCAGCCAGGGCGTGAGATTTGTTTTCCATACCTTGTCGATCTAACCTGCATTGGCGGGCGAATGCAAGAGCGCTTGCGCACGGCGCCCTCGTCCACCCCTGAAAAAGTCTTGCACAAACGGATGCTCAAAAGCCACCACCGCCTCTGGTGCCGCATCCAGCACCACCCGCTTGTCGGCGACGACCGCAATCCGGGTGCTGAGTTCGAAAATGGTATCGAGGTCGTGGGTCACCATCACCACCGTCAAGTCCAGCTCCCGATGCAGACTTTGCAAGAGCGCACAAAAGGCATCGGCGCTATCGGGGTCCAAGCCGGCGGTGGGCTCGTCCAGCAGCAGCAAGGGCGGGTCCATGGCGAGTGCGCGCGCCAGTGCCACCCGCTTGATCATGCCGCCGGACAAGTCCGAGGGCATTTTGTGGGCGTGCTTGGGGTCCAGCCCCACCATCTGCAGCTTGACCATGGCCACATCGCGCACCAAGGCGGGCGGCAGGGTGCCGCGCTCGCGCAGCGGAAATGCAATGTTCTCCAGCACCGTGAATGCAGAAAACAAAGCCCCGTGCTGAAACAACATGCCCACCCGGCTTGACGCTCCAGCGCGCCCCAGCTCTGCAGCAGGCCGCCCTTGCACGGTCACGGTGCCGCGGGTCGGTGTTTCCAGGCCGAGCATCTGGCGCAGCAAGACGGTTTTGCCGCTGCCGGAGCCGCCCACAATCGAGAGCAGTTCCCCTTGCGCGACCGTGAGGTCGAGGTCTTTGTGGATTACGGTGGCGGTGCCAGCGGTCTTGAACACGGACCACAGCTTGTCGATCTGCACCATGGCCTTGGCAGCGTCGCTCATAGGCCCACCGATTTAAAGACGACCGCAAAGAGCGCATCCACCAGAATCACCATGGTGATGGAACTCACTACCGATGCGGTGGTGCCCTGGCCCAGACTCTGTGTGTCCGGCTTGACCCGAAGGCCGTGGTGGCAGGCGATCAGCGCAATCAGGACGCCAAACACACAGGACTTGCCCACAGCCAGCCACAGGTTGGCAATCTCTACGGTTTTGGGCAAGGCAGACACAAAGTAAGCCGGTGTGAGGCCCATGCTGAGGTCTGCGGCCAGCATGCCACCCAGCAAGGCCGCCAGCGTGGTCCACACCGCGACCAAGGGCATGGCCACCGCCATGGCCAAGGTGCGGGGCATGACGAGCCGGAATCCCTTGGGTATGCCCATGACGCGCATGGCATCGAGCTCTTCCGTCACCCGCATGACGCCGATTTGCGCCGTGATTGCCGAGCCTGAACGCCCGGCCACCAGAATCGCTGCCAGCACAGGCCCGAGCTCGCGTATCAGTGACATGCCGAGAATATTGACGATGAAGCTGTCCGCACCGTATTGGCGCAGCTGCTTGGACATCAGGTACGCCAACACCACACCGATCAAAAAGCCCACGAGCGCGGTAATCGGCAGCGCAGTCGCCCCGATGCGGTAAAGGTGCCCCGACACATCCCGCCAAGGGCCCTGCAAGGGGTGGCGGACGAGTTGCACGCAGTCCAACAGCAACTGCCCCGTCATGCGCAGCAACCCGATCAGGTGTGACTGCACACCGGCGAGTTTGCGGCCCAAGGCCGTCAACAACACATGCCAATCCATAGGGTCGGCGGGAGGCGGTGGCACCGAAAAGCGCGCCACCCGTCCCAGCAGGGCTTTATGGATAGGCTCGGCCAGCAGTTGCTCCGGCCAGTGGCGACTCCAGAAGTTCCAGAGCGCCTGGGCGCCGGTATGGTCCATGCGCAGCACCGGCTGTGCGTCCCACACCACGGCCGGAGCAGCCTTGACCGCCGCCGCTACGGTGCGCCATTGAGCCTCGATACCAACCCAGACGGCAGGCGCTGAGAGCGCATCGGCCGTCCATGTCCCGCGCAGAGTGACCCGCAGACCTTCGGGGTCTTGGGTGATGCTGAGTGCGGGCTGGGTGTCCTCCACGGGTCTGGTAGTGTGAGTGGCTAAGGTGCGCATGGTAACTGCTCACAATTGCAAGCAAAATATCGACAGGAGACAAACCGACCATGCAAGAAAACGTAGGCCCGACCGAAGAACTAGGAATCGAACAACGCGGCGCCGTGCTGTGGCTCACCATCCAGCGCGAAGAGCGCCGCAATGCCATGAGCCACGGCGTGATTGCAGGCATGGCCGATGCGATTCGCGCGGCTCAGCACCAACCGGACATCCGCGCGATCGTGATCACCGGTGCTGGCCCTAAGGCGTTTTGCTCGGGCGCTGATTTGCAGGCCTCCAAAGTCTTTACCGGGGACTATTCGCAACCCCACGCCCACCTAGCCCAGCTCTTGCGCGCGGCCCGCGCCAGCCATATTCCGCTGATCGCACGGGTGAACGGCTTTTGTCTGGCAGGTGGCATGGGCCTGCTGTCCATGTGCGACATGGCCGTGGCGGCGAGCCACGCCACTTTCGGCCTGCCGGAAGTCAAAGTCGGCGTGTTTCCGGCGCAGGTGCTCACGGTACTGCAGCACTTGGTGCCGCGCCGGGTGCTTGCCGAGATGTGCATCACCGGCGAACCGATCACGAGCGCGCAGGCACTGGCCTATGGGTTGGTCAACCATGTGGACGACGATGTGGATGCCAAATTGCAATGGCTGCTGGACCGGATACTGGACAAGTCCCCTGCAGCCATTCGCAGGGGGCTGTACACCATGAAATCGGTGGAGACCATGGCGTTCGAGGAGTCCATGGCATTCACCGAGAGCCAGATCGCGCTCTTCACCCTCACCGATGACGCCCGCGAGGGCCAAAAAGCCTTTCAGGAAAAGCGCAAACCGCTCTGGACAGGCACATGAGTGGCTCGCTAGATACGGCAAGCCTGCTGAATATGGTGGGCGCCGTACTGTTCGGCATTGCACTCATCCACACTTTTTGCGCCAAGTACCTGGAGTCGCTGGCCCACCGCCATCCGGCCCATGCCGGTTTGTTTCATCTGCTGGGCGAGGTGGAGGTGGTGTTCGGCTTCTGGGCTTTTGTGCTGGTTGCTGCGATAGCCCTGATCGCCGGTGGCAGCGAGGCCATCGCCTACGCCGAATCTCGCCATTACACCGAGCCCTTGTTTGTGTGCGTAGTGATGGTGGTGGCCGCTTCACGCCCGGTGCTGGAGGCCGTGCGCGCGGCCCTCAATGGCATCAGCCGGATCGTGCCGCTACCCTCTTCCTTGGTGTTGGCCTGGCTGGGTTTGGCTGCAGTGCCGCTTCTGGGCTCCCTGATCACAGAGCCTGCCGCCATGACACTGGCGGCCCTGATGCTCGCGCCGCAGATCTTCCGCGCCGAGATGCCTGAGCGGCTGAAATATGCGGCGCTGGGCGTGCTGTTTGTCAATATTTCCATCGGCGGCACGCTCACGTCGTATGCCGCACCGCCGGTGCTGATGGTGGCCGCCACCTGGAACTGGGACACGGCCTTCATGGCCACTCAATTCGGCTGGAAAGCCACCATCGCCGTGCTGGTGAACGCGAGTGCTATGACCTGGGTGTTGCGGCGGCATTTGCCAGCTACGCCCGCCCACACCGACAGACCAGAGGAGGTGCCAGTGCCCGCCTTGGTGAGCCTGGTGCACCTCGCGTTTCTGGCGGGCGTGGTGGTTCTTGCGCACCACCCAGTGCTGTTTCTGGGCTTGTTTTTGTTCTTTCTGGGCTACACACAGGCTTATGCGCGATTCCAGTCACCCTTGATCCTCAAGGAGGGTTTGCTGGTCGGATTCTTTTTGGCGGGCCTGGTGGTCTTGGGGGGCATGCAGCAGTGGTGGCTCCAACCAATCGTGTCCGGCCTCGAGCCCACGGCGCTGTTTTTCGGGGCCTTGGTACTGACGGCTTTTACCGACAATGCGGCGCTGACCTACTTGGGCTCGTTGATTCAGGGTATTTCACCCGCCTCGCAGTACATGCTGGTGGCCGGTGCCGTCGCGGGCGGGGGGCTGACGGTGATCGCCAACGCCCCCAACCCGGCGGGCGTTGCGCTGCTGCGCCACGGTTTTGAAGACCAATCCATCGGTGCCGGCGGCTTGCTGCTCGGCGCCCTTCTCCCGACTGCCGTTGCGGCAGCGTGCTTTTTGCTGCTATGAACAACGACACTACTTTTGACTACATCATCATCGGCGCAGGCACTGCCGGCTGCCTGCTCGCCAACCGGCTGAGTGCCAATGCCTCCAAGCGGGTGCTGCTGATCGAGGCGGGCCGCAAGGACGACTACCACTGGATCCACATCCCCGTGGGCTACCTCTACTGCATCGGCAACCCGCGCACCGATTGGTTGTTTCACACAGCCCCCGAAGCAGGGCTGAACGGGCGCAGCCTGCGCTACCCGAGAGGTAAGACGCTGGGTGGCTGCAGCAG